>JBFJJU010000046.1:0-17765 GCA_041612115.1 Perlucidibaca sp. | reverse complement strand
TGAGCATTGTTAAAGCTCAATGCATCGGCATGGGCGTAGCTCGACAACGAGCCATTAAGAGCAAACGCCAAACAAAGTAGGCGGGCTGCATTGAAGCGCATGAGGGATAGCCTCTGAAATCATATGAAAAAGACAGGTGCAGCAACTACACATTCGTACAAGCGGATGTGCAGGTCTTTTTCTTAATTCAGCAGGCGCTGGTAGCGAATGGTTGCCGGAGGATTGACCACAAAAGGGTCAGGTGGGCGATAGATTGTGGATGCAGTCTGTGGCGCTTGCTGAAGCGAGTATGGCTCAGCAATCGCCAAGATCACTGGCGAGTGATCTTGGCTAGTCAGTTTAACGGTTGCATCGGGATGCTGACTCAGCTGCTCGCAGACACTACAACAGTCAGGCATCGATTCTTCAGTCGCGGGGCTTACTCGATGGCAGTCAGGCATATCCATCACAACAGCTGTTACTTGTTTAGGCTGTTCTGCCGACATATTTCCCGCCCAAGCCTGTACCTGACATAAAGAAAAAACTGTCATGACAACGCTCATGATGAGCGAGATGGCTTTGCGTTGGATACGAGTCATTAGATAATCATAATGAGCAAACTAGGATTCCTGCAAGTTAACAATTTAACTAACTCTCACTCACGCAACTCTTTCAATGCTGCCCGCATAATCTGCGCAGTACCCTCAGGGCAAGTAAGCGGTGTAATTTCAAACTATGCCACCGATTTCTTTAAGGGCATGAGCGGTGAAAATCAGGTGCAAATAGATATTGTGGTAGAGCGAACAAAAAGCAAAGTCTGCAAGAAGGTAACTTACAAAGGTCCGCCAGAGGGATTGAAGGATTTGCCGGAAGTCATTAGGGCTGCTTCAGATGAATAACAATTTTTCCTCTTTCGTTTCAACGTTCAACACCAAGGTAAAAGAAGCTGAAGTATTTCTCTCAATTGCCCGAGACAGCACCTTGCAACAGGAAACTATTGAAAACCTCATGGCATTTAATGAGTCAATTGCCTCCGAAATGGCGACTGCCATCGAGAATGAAAATGAAGATTGTGCGAACCTATTGCTTGGGTGCACTTGTGTCGCATTGGCTCTGGTTGCGGAACTAAGGATGTGGCTGCTGTTGAAAGAGGGCAAACCAGATGCCGCATGGGACGAATTGGTTACGGCTCAGATGGCTTCAGTTGATGCAGTTCGTGCACACGCTGGATTTGCACACCTCGCAGAACACAACCGGAAGCTTGAGGCGATAGAGAACCTTGTATTTCCGCCTCAAGTGTTCATTAGTTCTGGAATGATTGTGGGAAAGCAAGAATGCTCAATCTGCGGCGCTGAATACGGTGATTGCGATCACTTGGTCGGCAAACCATACATGGGACGATTTTGCTACATCATTGCCAAAGATCTATCGATGAATCATGTGGCTATCGTGGAGCACCCTGCAGACAAGCGGTGTCGAGTTCATCACTTTGATGTGGAAGATGGGTCGCGCAATCGCATGACATGGAAAGTTGAGCCAAAGATCGATGCATAACAAGTCTATCAACCAGCTGACGTTAGGCCTCAAATAGCTATGTCGCTGGATCGCGCAATCGAGCAGTCGGAGCAATGGATGGTTCGTTCCTCGAGCCTTGCTAATGGACTGGACATTTCGTCGGCCACTCAAAGCAGAGTCGCAGCGGCACTCTTTCATATCTGTACCGAACATCAGCAGGCAGTGCATACGCTTGCCAATCACGGCCTTATTGGTTCTGCGTTTGCACTATTGCGCCCTCAGTTCGAGGCATACGTTCGCGGAGTCTGGTATCACCGATGTGCAACCGATGACCAACTGAACGCCTACATAAAAGGAGCGGAGCCGCCAAGAATTGGGCAACTCCTTTCCGACATTGCAAAGATCGCTGACTTCAACAGCGAAAGTCTCATTGCAACAAAAACGGGCATCTGGGGCGTGTTGAATGATTTCACTCATGGTGGCTCTGTTCAAGTCAGAGTGCGACTCACTCCCATCGAGATCGCCAGAAACTACAAGACCGAACACATCGTAGGCATGTTGCGCTGGTCTTCAATCCTGTCATTCATGGGCTATGTGGGTATGGCTTCTATCGCTGAAAATGACCTATTGGCCAACAATCTTCGCGACGGTTTCCATTCAATTTATGCTGCCGATATCTCGTCTATCAACCAGCCCTAGCAAGTCGTTCAACAGGGACGTCAATGCTTCGCATTTCCGCCCGTTAACTTTGTCGTTATGCATCACTGGAGAAAGTGAGTGGATAGGAAAGACCTTAAACGATGGTTTACCAAGGACCGTACACCAGATTGGATCTGCCCTAGTTGCGGCAAAGGTGTTCTCCACATCAAACCGGAAACATTTCACTCAAACGAGTTAGCACGCTCGCGTGATCACAATCATGATGCCTGGGAGCCAGAATGGATCGAGTCTGTTTACACATGCCTGCTCTATTGTTCTAACAACAACTGTAAAGAAGTAGTTGTTTCATCTGGTATCGGGTCGGTGGATTGGAGTGTTGAAGAGGACATCCACGGTATCCCAGAGCAGGTTTATGAAGACTATTACCGGCCTAAATATTTCAATCCTACGCTCAAGATTATTGAGATTCCGCAGGCATGCTCGAAGGAAGTAGCCGATCCAATTATGGAGTCTTTTAGCTTGGTGTTTTCGTCGCCAAGCTCAGCGGCAAACTGTATCAGGGTGGCTGTTGAGCAATTGCTAACTGACCTCAAAGTTAAACGATTTAATGTGGCGGGCGGTAAACGACGATTTATTAGCCTTCACCAAAGAATCGGGCTTGTACCCCAGAAATATGAGGAAATCAAAGACCTCATTCTTGCCATCAAATGGCTCGGAAATACTGGGAGTCACAGTCGCAGTGATATGAGCTTCGACGACGTGATGGATGCGTATGAGTTTCTGGATCACATCCTTGCAGAGGTATACGTGCAAAAGGTAAAAAGGTTAAAAGCCAAAGCTAAGGTGGTGAACAAGAAGAAAGGTCCGAAGAGGTGATGCATAACCTGCGGCGAACACCGCGCTCGGTCGAATTAGCGGCGACTGGAGGGATGGCGTTGATAGGTGCCTCTCAGATAGGCTTCTGGGGTGGATTTGCCCTGATGCTAGCCATTGCGCTTGCTTTGGACTTTGGCAGTTTTTCTCGCCTGCCACTCCGAGTAGTTGCAGCCGTAGCTGTACTGTCAGGAGCAAGCTACCTTTTCTACATCTGCTCAATCAAGCCGTGGATAACCCAACGACGGATTGAGCAGCGCTTGCAGGCTGCATTGCCTGCATCGGAGGCCAACCACGATGGTCGTAGCGTCGGAAATTCTGCAAAGAGCAACCGATGTATTCGGCAGTCTTGAGCGTGCTCAATACTGGTTAGAGGCTCGCCTGCCAGTGCTTGGCAATCGACGCCCTCTGGATGTGTTGGCAGAGTCGGGTGGACCGGCTGAGCTTCTGGATATCCTGGGGCGTATTGAGCACGGCGTTTTCTCATAGCAAAATATGCAACGATCTGTCATGGACCGCTTTATGGGCCTATGACAGTGATTCGGCCCGTCACCGCATCAATCGACAGAGGCCGAGCTTGCCCATTCCAGCGTCTCCTGCAAGTCCTGGTGCAACGCATCAAAGGTGCAGCGGGCACGCAGACAAGCTTGTTCGACCAATGGCCGCTGCTCCGTATCGACGGTGCTCAACAGCGCCTCCAGCTTCACGCAACAGGCATGCGCAGCATCCCTTTTGACACGAGGGTCATTGACCGTCAGCTGCTCATTCAATTGACGCAATATTTCCGCGATTTCATGTTCGACTTTCATGCAGCAGATCTCCAGCCCATAACGATAACGGCCATGCCCATCAGTGCAATGCCTGCGCCCATCCAGTCGGTGGCATGCAGCATTACGCCATCAACCCAGCGCAGCCAAAGCAGTGCTACCACCACATACACCCCGCCGTAGGCTGCATAGACACGGCCACTGGCCTCCGGGTGCAGAGTCAACAGCCAAGCGAACAGCATCAGGCTCGCTGCGGCCGGCAGCAGCAACCAGGGCGAGCCCTGCTTTTTCAGCCAGAGATAGGGCAGAAAGCAACCAATGATCTCGGCCAAGGCTGTCACCACGAACAGCCCCAGCGTTTTCAGCAGAATCAGACTGCTCATGCGATGCCTTTCTCTTCTCGAAGCTCGTGCAAAGCCGCTCGGATGATCTGAGTTGCACCCGAAATGGCCAGCACTGCCATACCCAGCGCCACCACCACATCCGGCCAGGCGCTTGCCGTCAGCCAGACACCGCCGGCCGCGCACATCACCGCGATATTGCCGATGGCATCGTTGCGACTGCAGATCCACACCGACTGCATGTTGCTGTCGCCCGTGCGGTAGCGATACAGCATCAAAGCCACGCCCACATTCGACAGCAGTGCCAGCAAGCCCACGATGCCCATGGTGCTGGCCTCGGGCACTTGCCCGGCCAGCAAGCGCCCAACAGTGGCGTACAACACCCAGCAACCAAACAGCCCCATGGTCAGGCCTTTCAGCAATGACGCGCGAGCGCGCCAGACCATGGCATGACCCAGCACATACAGACTGATGCCGTAATTGGCAGCATCGCCAAGAAAGTCCAGTGCATCGGCGAGCAAGGCACTGGAGCCTGCCGCCGATCCCGCCATGATTTCGATGATAAACATGACTAGGTTGACCAGCAGCGCAATCACCAATATGCGGCGATACTGGGGATCAACGACGGGCACCTTGCTCGCACAGGAATCACCGCAACTATCAGACATTGCTTCTCTCCACTCGCCATTGCTCAATCATGCGATATAACGCTGGTAAAACCACCAGCGTCAGTAGCGTGCTGGTGATCAGGCCGCCAATGACCACGATGGCCAGTGGCTTCTGCACCTCGGCACCGGTTCCGGTGGCCAGCGCCATGGGCACAAAACCCAGTGATGCAACCAGCGCTGTCATTAATACTGGACGCAGACGCGAGAGCGAGCCTTCCTGCACCGCCTGTGTGAGCGCCATACCGTTAGCACGCAGCTGATTGATGCGGCTGACCATGACCAGACCATTGAGCACCGCCACGCCAGATAGCGCGATGAAGCCAATGGCTGCTGTGATCGAAAACGGAATACTGCATATCCACAGCGCGAGAATGCCCCCTGTCAATGCCAGCGGAACAGCGCTGAACACCAACAAGGCCTGCCGTACCGTGCCCAGCGCCATGAATAGCAGCATCAGAATCAAGGCGAAACAGGCTGGCACGACAATCATGAGGCGAGACTTGGCCGCCTGCAGATTCTCGAACTGCCCACCCCAGACCAACCAGCTACCAGCCGGCAACTTGACTTGCGTATTGATGCGTTGCTCAGCTTCCTGAACAAACGAGGCCAGATCGCGACCACGGACATTGGTCTGCACCACGACACGACGCTTGCCATTCTCGCGGCTGACCTGATTAAGGCCATCACGCAAAGTCAGGGAAGCGATGCTGCCCAGTGTCACGAAGCCCTGGTCCGACTGCGCATCGGTCACCGGAATTGGCAAGGTTCGCAACAGCTCCAGATCCGTGCGTACTTCCTCGGGCAAGCGCACCACCACATCGAAGCGACGGTCGCCCTCGAAAATCTCGCCAGCCTGCCGGCCACCGATGGCAGCCGCTACCGTGTCCTGCACATCGGCCATACGGAGCCCGAAGCGCGCCAGGGCATCGCGATCAAAGCTTATGTCCAGCAGTGTCTGACCTTCGACCTGCTCGACTTTGATTTCACTGGCGCCCTCTACGCTACGTAATATCTGTGCGATCTGGTTTGCTGTTGCCAGCATAGTGTTGAAGTCATCACCAAAAACCTTGACAGCGACATCTGCGCGCACACCTGACAGCAGCTCGTTGAAGCGCATCTGGATCGGCTGAGTGAACTCGTAGTTGTTGCCGGGCAGCTTGCTGACCGCTTGCTCGATGCGTTCGATCAACTCAGCCTTGGTCTGACTCGAATCCGGCCATTCCTCGCGTGGTTTAAGGATGATGAAAGTGTCTGATGCACTCGGCGGCATCGGGTCGGCGGCCATTTCGGCGGTACCGGTCTTGGAGAAGACATAGGCCACTTCTTTGAACTGCGCGACAGTGCGTTCGACCTGAAGCTGCATGCTGCTGGACTGCTTGATACCCGTGCTGGGAATGCGTAGCGCCTGCATGGCGACATCTTTTTCATCCAGCGTCGGCACGAACTCCTGCCCCAACTGAGTGAAGATCACCACGGCGACGGCAAAAGCACCCAGCGCAATGCCCATCGCCTTTTTATGCTCACGCATCGCCCAGCTCAAGGCCGGCACATACAGCGCATGAGCCTTGGCGAGAAATCGATTCTCCTTTTCCTCGATGGAGCCGGTGAAGAAGATACCGACGAGTGCCGGGATCAGCGTCAGTGACAACACGAAGGCGGCAACTAGCGCCATGATCACCGTCGCGGCCATGGGGTGAAACATCTTCCCTTCGACGCCCTCCAAAGCCAAGATGGGCAGATACACCGTGATGATGATGGCTTGGCCAAAAACCGAGGGCTGCACCATCTCACGGGTGGCATGCAGCACTTCAGACAGTCTCTCCTCCAGGCTCAGCAGCCGGCCGAGATGATGCTGGCGAGACGCCAGACGACTCAGGCAGTTCTCAACGATGATGACCGCGCCATCGACGATAAGGCCGAAATCCAATGCGCCCAGACTCATCAGGTTGCCGCTGATACCGGCCTTGACCATGCCCGTGCTCATCAGCAATACGGTGAGCGGGATGACTGCCGCTGTGATCAAGGCTGCGCGGATGTTGCCGAGCATCAGAAAGAGCACGACGATCACCAGCAGCGCGCCCTCGCTGAGGTTCTTGACCACGGTGGTCACCGTGGCATTGACCAGCTTGCTGCGATTGAGCACCGTCTGCGCTTCCACATCCGGCGGCAGACTGCGCCGGATCTCGGTCATCTTGTCATCGACCGTCACGGCCACCGTGCGCGAGTTCTCGCCGATGCGCATCAGGGCGGTGCCGACCACGACCTCATGCCCGTTCTCGCTGGCCGAGCCCGTGCGCAGTTCCTCGCCAATCTCGACGCGCGCCAGGTCACGCACATAGATCGGTGTATTGCCGCGTGTCGCCACCACCGTGGCGGCGATGTCTTCCATGCGCTTGAGGCGGCCATCAGCGCGCACCAGATAGGCCTCACCACGCTGCTCGACAAAGCCACCGCCGCGACTCTGATTGGCCTTTTCCAGCGCCTCGACCAAATCGGTGACGGACAGGTTGTAAGCCCTCAGTCGCAGCGGATCAGGCTGGATGTGATACTGCTTCTCGAAACCACCGATGCTGTCGATGCCGGCCACACCCGGCAGACCCTTGAGCTGCGGCCGGATGATCCAGTCCTGCACCGTGCGCAGATAGGCCGCCTGAGCCACTGGCGTGCGCAAATACTCGCCCTCCGGTGTCAGGTAGCTGCCATCGCTCTGCCAGCCCGGCTGCCCATTATTGACCTTCGCTCCTTGACCACCAGGGTGGGCGAACTTCACCGCCCACATGTAAACCTCGCCCAGGCCCGTCGAGATGGCTCCCATGCGCGGTGATGCGCCCTGCGGAAGCATGTCCTTGGCTTCGTTCAGGCGCTCCGTGACCTGATTGCGAGCAAAGTAGATGTCCACATCATCACGAAACACCGCCGTGACCTGCGAAAAACCATTGCGTGACAGCGAGCGCGTCGACTCCAGCCCGGATATCCCGGCCAAGGCACTTTCAATCGGAAAAGTAACCTGTTTTTCGATGTCCTCGGGTGACAAGCCGGCCAGCTCGGTATTGATCTGCACCTGGTTGTTGGTGATGTCTGGCACGGCGTCGATAGGCAGCTTCTGCAGGGAAAAAATCCCGAAGGCAGCCAGCATCAAGACCATCACCAGTACGAGATACCGATGCGAAAGGGAGAAGCCAATGGCGCGGTCAAACATGGCTTCTCTCCTGCGACAGGATCAACTGTTCAATCTTCATGTTCTGCCTCTCCCTTCTTCAGATCGGCCTTAAGCACGAAGACATTGCCACTGGCATACCGTTCGCCGACCTGTAGACCACTGATAACCTCCTGCCGATCACCACTGCGCCGACCGAGCACGACTGTGCGTGGCTCCAGACCATCCTTGTCAGCCACGAAGATGGTCGGCTGGTTCTCCAGCATCTGGATGGCGGATAGCGGCACACTGAGTGTCTGAGAGACCGCGCCCGTCTGAATTTGCGCCTGCACGAACTGGCCCGAGCGCCACAGACCTTGGCTGTTGTCGATCTGCACGCGCACAGAACCGCTGCGGCTGGCTTCATCGAGCTCAGGCTGTACGAAAATCACACGGCCTTGGCTGCTCATGCCGGCTTTGTCAGTCACAACGACCGTCTGGCCCGCACGAACCTTGGATAGGTCAGTGACCGGCACCGCCAGATCAATCCAGAGCGTCGAAAGATCCGCTAGGCGGAACAAAGGCTTGTCGGAAGTCACGGCCTCGCCAAGGGTCAGGTCCTTGGACAGAACCGTGCCCGAGATCGGCGCACGCAAGGCATAGCTGGCCAGACGGCCACCCGGCTTCAGCGCTTTGGCGTCATGCTCACTCATGCCCAACGCCAGCAGACTTTGCAGGGCACTTTGGGTTTCGATACGAGCATCATTGAGCTCGCGACGAGCAGCGAGATAGTCCTGCTCGGCGCTGATTTTCTTTTGCCAGAGGCTCTCTTCGCGGGCAAAGGACGATTGCGCCATGACTTGCCGCTCCTTGGCGGCCAGATAGCGCGCCGCCACATCGGAGAGCTGAGGGCTTTCGATCACGGCGAGCACGGTACCGGCCTTGATCTGTGCGCCAATCTGAATCGGGGCCGAACGCACCATCCCGGTAATCGGTGACAACACGCGCGCCTCGCGATCCGTGTTCAGCACCAGCTGCCCCGGCAACGACAGGCCACTGGCAAAGCTGCCTGGCGTAGCTGATTCAATGCGCAAGCCATTGGCGACTAGCTGCTCGTCTGTCAGCTTGATCGCTTCGGCATGTCCTTCTTCTTCATGCTCCCCGGCATGTTCATCTGCAGCGGGCGTCGGAGACTCAGCGTGGCTTTCGTGACCATGTCGGGCGGGGCCAAACTCCATCAGCCCCCAAGTCATACCTGCACCTGCAGAGACAGCGATCAACAGCGGCAGTGTTTTCTTGATTGCGGCTTTCATGGCGTATTTCCAGAAAAAGTAGCGCGGCCCAGCAGCTCATCGAGCGCGGCCTCACTTTTGTGATAGGAGATGCGGGCGGCGAGATACACGCCCTGTGACTCGACCAGACTGCGCTGGGCATCCAGCAGATCGATCAGCGAGAACTTGCCCGCGCGGTAGCCTTCGCGTGTGGCCTCCAAGGCCTCGCTGGCGATACGCAGCACTTCATCGCGTAGTTGCAGCGCGTCCTGATAGCTGGCCTCGCGCTGCACCAGTAGCTGGTCACGCTGCCGTTGCCATTGCTGCTGTGCGAGGATCAAGCTGGCCTCTGCAGCCGTCAGCTCGGCACGCGCACTGCGCAAAGCACCCTGATTGCGATCAAACAAGGGGATGGGTACGGATATTCCGAGCAGAACACTCTGCTCACGGGTGATGGCTTCGCGCTTCGTGCCCACCGACAGTGTGAAGTCCGGTAACCGCTGACGCTCGGCCAGCGTCAGGGCAGCTCGTTCACGCTGAATACGCGCCTCAGCCTGCTTCAGGTAGGGACTCACACTGGCGAGGTCTACCTGCTCGGACAACTGCTCAGGCAATACCAATATGTCCATCAGCTGCTCTTCAAGCCGGCTATCACCCCACAGGCTGGCTAGCTGCCGGCGCATCAATTGACTCTCCTGCATTGCCAAATTGACCGCACGACGAGCGCCTGCCAAGGCAACAGTGGCTCGTGATAACTCGATGGGTGACACCTTGCCGGCCGTCACCCTAGCCGCAACGGCATCGCGCAGTTGCTGCGCCAGAAGCAAGTTCCGTTCAGCCGCCGACTGCTTTTCAGCACTGGCCAAGGCATCGACATAGCTATCACGGGTGAGACGAATCAGCCGCAGCCGCTCAGCTTGAGCCTCCAGCGCGGTCAGGGTGCGCTCTTCGCTCGCGACAGAGGTTCGCGCACTGCGTTTGCCAGGCAATGAAAAGCGCTGACTCACGCTGTAGGTCGTTGTGGCACTGCTGGCCGAGCGATTGGTGTCGCCCGAAAAATCTTCCAACAGATAGTTCACTTCAGGATTGGGGAGTACGCCGGCTTGCGTGACGCGCCCGGCAGCGGCGTCTTGCAACGCCGAACTGACCGCTGTCTGCGGGTTCTTCTCAAGCACCCGACGGGTGGCTTCCGACAGACTCAGGCTGTCGGCATGAAGCAGGCCAGCGGATAGCGTGGCCATGAGGGATACAAATACAACAAAAATACGAGACATGATGATTCCCATGCAGACGAAAGAACGCAGGCCAAGGCCTGCTTCCAGTGGTCAACAGGAAGCATCAAATGAGCAGGTAAGCAGTTTCGCGAATGATGACGGAGAACGGCGTTGTGGGTGGCCCGGTCGCATCCGGCTTCACCGCATGGTGCGCGGGAATACTGGGTAGCAGCCAAGTCAGGGCCGGAATCAGGTGTGGCGTTTGTAGGTCTGCGAGTTGCAGCTTCGAGGGGACTGGCGAGTAATCGTCATGGCCGTCTTGAGTCTGAATATCGATGCAGGGCTTGCCCGTGGCCTGTTCCAAGGCTTCAGCAGCACATGGCTTGCCAGCCTGCTCCCAGACCACCCTGCCATCAGGCTCAAGGCAGATGGTGTCGGCCAGGGCAACACATGCGCCAAATGACCAATGCAAGAACATGACCACCATCAATAATAGTGACCAACGACGCTTGGCTTGTGGTCTGACAGTGGACATGGTTCATAGGGCTTGTTGGCTGATATGAAGTCTAGCAGGCAACTGAGTAAGTGTCACGCGTCAAGAAGTGTGGTCAGTTACTGCGGCTGCATTGGTCAGCATCTATGAATTTCTGTGGTCACTTGAGTTGGCGGGTAGTGGTCAATTAACTGGCGATACGTACACATACTGATGCTGACATATGATAATTCATTTAAATCGCACTCACCTCACGCTACTCGTTATGAGATGTATGTGTACCCATAGGCTAAGTATAAAGCTCCCATAACCCATGCTAATGCTGCTGGCTTAAAGTTCTCATGCTTATTGCTCGCCTCAATACGAACCATTAGCCTACCTTTACTAATGTTAGGCAACACTGCCAGGGTGCTCGCTGTGGCTTTAGTTCCATTGACATCACGAGGCCCTTTCTTATCGATTCGCTGCTTAGTTCGATGCCAGTAACAGATATGTACAGGTGAGCGATTCAGTAAGCTCATGACAGAGTTCAGTATGTTCTCTACGTCATCTTTTGGCCCAAAGCTAAATGTTTCATGGTCTTTAGGGCTGAAATAAGCCATAGCGTCCAGGAGCTTTTTAGCTAGCTCTCGACGTTGTGCTGTTTTCGGATAATGCCGCTCAACCTCAGATAGAATCGCTCCGATAGCGCTTTGTATAGCGGCGTGTGATGGCATTAGAAATACTGTGTTATCTCCAGCCACTGGTGATGCTATTTTCCGTGAATTTTTAAAGAGTCCTACTTGGCTATATCTGTTTTGAAGAGCACTGATCCTTTGGTTAAACAGCTTGATAAACGCATCTCGATGATGCTCTTGAGGCATTACAACGGTTAGGGCTACTGACTTTTCTTGATCGGTTTTGCTTGTTGTAGCTTGAGCAATTGTTGCTAAATTTTGCTTAAGTTCCTCACCATCAGTAGCTAAAACAAGTGTGTGATTCTTTGTTATCGGAGTAGCCACCTTAATTACGGACGTGTTCAATGTGTCAGATATGTAAAGTAATCGATCCAGCATAGTTTCATCGACACTACTGCCAGCTACCCCCGTTATCGCTGTTAGATATTCGCCTTCGTCTTTCAGGGGGCTACACCAGTTAGTGCGGCACATGTAGCCAAAGCGTAGCAAACAGTAAAAATGAAAGTAATGCGTGGCTGTTGTTTTGAATGATAGGTGCCCCAGAAAGGCACTTACCGCTTTATGCTCATGAAAGTTTTCTGTGTTTTTCCGAAGTAAAGTGCTCTTTATGAGCTGACTCTCAGAGTCTATTTGCTCAAAGAAGTCGTATTTGTCTAGGTCAAAAATTTCTAGATCATCCCAGTATATAGCGAGCATTAGTCGGCATGCAGCACTATGGCGTAGTGAGTGAAAGCTGACATCATTTAATCCAGTTGCCTCCTTCAGAGCTTTTGTAATAACTGCGAACAGTTTGCTTTCATAGCGGCTGATGTCGAAGCCTCTGGCTTGCAGAATATTTGTATCTTTATCCTCTCCCGGCTTGCACGTAACGAAGCTCAGCCAGTCTTGAAAAAATGGCTCTTGAGCTAAATGTACAAGCGGTAACTGGCGTATTGATGCATCTGTTTTCAATCCCCGGCTACTGTTTCTCACAAATCGTATAAGTAGTTCTAAGGGGCCACGAATATCTCTAAAATGTAACCCTAGAAGCTCCCAACGACGAGCACCTAAACCATATGCTAGCTCTACTAAGTTGCAGGCTATATCCGATAATCTGGGGTCTGCATTTTGTAGTTTCAATCGAATGCGTGACACAGCAATATCTTTTTGCTGCTTTGTAAGGATATTGGCGTTTGTTGCTGCAGCAGATGAGAAGCCTACAGATGAAAATTCGACACCTTTGCTTCGTGTTAAAAAGTCGGAGAATGTAGTTACCGCATTGATTGACTTAGAGTATTTGCTCTCGTCTTTTAACATGTTTTCGTACATTGCTTCCCACTGATCAGGATTATCAATTGTGAGATCGAGTGTTGTAAGCATTGGAAACAGTACGGTTGATAAGTTCTCTAGATGGACTTTGGCGGTTGAGCTTTGTATCCCAGTGTCGCGGAGCATCCAAACCACAAACTCACTAAGCTGCTTTAAAAGTTTCGGCTGAGGTTGGGCGCCTGAAACAATGGGCTCTAGTAGTGATAGCGTATTTGAGAGTGCCACTGAGTGAGGTTTTTTTGATAATGATGAGCAAACATCTCGGATCAATCCAGGGCGCATTACTTTTGGTTTAGCTGCCTCCTTTCGGCGTAAGTTTTTTAATTCCTGCTCATGTATAAGCATTTCAGGTTCAGCCTTGAACCCGAAGAGCTGAGTCCAGCAGCTTTCAGTAATTGATGTACTAGTGACTGCGCCTGACATGTAGTCGACTACATGTTGAGGCATATCATTTTGCAGTCTCAAAAAGCGATTTGCGAGACCTTGAAGGTCTTTGAGGCCTTTCCATTGAATATCGTGGTGCTTAACAAGCCTATCAGCTAGCGCAGAAAGCCCAATATTGACATCAGATATTTGAGGCTGCTCTTTTGGTTTGAAACTAAACCATCGGAAAACAAACGCCAATGTTAGTGGACTCAAAAACAGCCGACGAGCTTGTTGGCTGTTTTTTCCTATAGGTCCGTAGACGTACCACAACCTATCTAAGAGGGCTAATCGTCCTGCTTGGATCTCTTGTAAGGCTCGCAGAATTTCGGCTTGTGTGAGTGCCCCATCGCGTAAAAGTAAAGAGAAAACCAGACCGCCAAGAGCTTCCTCTTCGGATAGCAGAGGGTTAATGGCGAGATATATTTGCTCAAGCTCTGTTTTTAATGCGATTTGAGAAAGTACAACTTGGTGGTACTTGGCAGGTGAGCTTTCAGGCGAATCTAAGACATGCTTGCTTGTGCTTGAGCTGCAAAGTAGCAGCTCGTTTGCTCGTTTAAATCCGCAGGCCGATAAATACCTTCTAGCGACAGCTTGTATTTCTTCTTGAAGCGGATAGTACTCTTCACGACTGCCGAGCTCCTTCAGTATTTCTTTAAAAGCATTTTTAGCTCCGTAAATATGTGCAGTCGAAATAACTAGAGGCCCGATTGTCCCTTTATTTTCTGCTGCGTGATGTGCAGCCATGAGTGCTTGTAATATGGATTTTTCCTCGCAGCTAGCCTGCTCGAGGAACGCACTGAGTGAGTTTGGAACCACTTCGAATCTTGCAAACAATAGCTCTTCAAGGGACATAGCCGCATCCTTTAAAAAGAGGCCAGCTGTGATCGATTAAAAGCTGCCTAATTTGGTCAGCAACAATCGAAATGCTCGCTACTCTCATGCCAGATAGCTCATCCCACGGTCTGCGCCCAAGGGATCCGTGGCCTATAAAGACATCTAGTTCCGAGCCAAAATGCCTAGTTTCGTATAGCTCTGTAAAGAGCATTCTGCGCAGACCATTTAGCGGTGTATCGTAGTCGATACCGAACTCAAGGAGATATTCAGGTAAAGACTTGGGGTGGAGTTTGCTGGGAAAGCCACTGGAGTCAAACAAGAAAAATAAATCAGAGTGAATCTCCTTGCGCTTAGTTTCAGCGAACCAAAGCTCCTGTAGTACTGTCATGTGCTCGTCGTATGATTTTAGTTGTAGAGCTAGCTGAGGTGGTAGGCAAATCACCCGCATTTCACCTTTTTCTAAGTAATGACACATTGCATTTCCATTGATGGCCTCAAACCCATTTGGATTAAATGCAAGAGCATCTCGGGCACCAATGGCAAAGGCCAATAGCATGACGGTAGCTAAGGTAATTTGATTGTGAGCTAGTCGCCAATGTGTCGGTATTGGGTGATATGAGTGAAGTTGCTTGATCGTTGACGTGACTGTTTCGATATGTGGGCACATATGCATCCCAACATACTTATGGTGACCTCTATTTTCATAGTAGGCGTTCTCTACGAGAAACGGCTTATGGCCGAGCATTTGGCACACAGCATTTGTATACGCTTGTGCAACAGTTTTTGCCCTTGGGGTTAAGTAGTGGCGATTTATTTTCAGACTCTTATCGCTGATGTCTGTGATCAGCACAGCTGTACAGCCGTTGCCTTCAATAGCGATCATGGTTTCTGCTAGCATGTTTTGTAGCTGTGAAAGCGTGATTTCAAAAAGCGAATCTATTTTGGCGAGTAATTCTCTAAGGGTTTTACTTAACTGCCCATCGAACTCATTCTTATCGAAGATGCCTTGAAAGCAGATGGCCTCTCCGATGCCAAGAACATCAGGAAGTGAAATTTGATCACTCACCTGATATGCACTTGGCGAATTTATTGGGTAGGCTTTCGGGCGATGAACTCTAAGGGTCATTAGGTCATCGATGAAATCAACAATAAAATTAGTATTGCCCCAGTGGCCTTCAGTTTCTGGCAAAAAATGCTGTGTGAGAATGTTTGATAACTGCCGTCCTGTTACCCAGGATGTTGCAATGATGCGCGCTGCTGCGCCATAAGCATCGGTACGTTGTATTTCACATTGCAAGAAGTTTGCTAGAGCTAATCTTGCATCTAGCCCAACGTTCGAAACTCTAGTTAGCTGGCGCTCGGCTAAACGTTTACGAAAATCAACTTCATTAATGGTTGTGGCTTTAAGTGTGTCCTCGTCTTGCTCTTGTTCTTGGTAGTCGAGTTGATGTACATCATATGGTAGAGGCTCTAAAAGTTCCTCTATCGCAATGTCGAAGTCATCAGCAGTTTTAAAGTCTTCTGGAGTGGGGGCATGAAACAGAGGGTCAGCCTGTTCATCTAGCTCAACTTGTTCATCTAGTTCACGAATAAGGTCTTGAAACTCAATCGGCATGCTGGGCAAATACGTAGTGTGGCCGCCTGCTAATAGGCTCTGCATGAGCGGCAGAGATCTTATGTATTCTGCTTTTTTATTTTCTGTATCGTGCTCCTGTTCTAGAGCCTTTCTATCTGTAAGCTCTGCTTCAGGGTCACTATCGGTAGCTTTTCGTTTGTGTAGAGGCCTCTCGATTAGAAGCTTGTAGATACCACTCAAGAACGTACTAGTCTGAATATGTTCCGCCCCAGCCTCCCCAGGACTTCGCCGGCGTTTGAGCTCGTCAATCCAGTCATCGAAAGCGTCTGCAAGTGCTGTACGTGTAATTTTTGGATTTGCTAAAAGAAGAAACTTCTTAGGCGGCCCTATGAGCTGCTGAAGCCTAAAAATACCTTTAGATGCCACAACAACTCGCTTTCTGTTATCGCTCATGTCAGCGTTTGCGATTGTGAAATCATCTACTTGAAAAACCATTTTTAGGTAGCTTTCATACCCTGCCTCAATATTATATTTGAGCGCTATAGCAAGGCAGGCTGCGACAGTCTGATCAAAACCTTCCACAAGGTCCTGTTGGTCGCTTAGTTCGTCTTTGGTTATAAGTAAAATCGAATATGTGCCCCAAAAAGTGAAGCCAAATCCCATGAGTGGATGCTGGTAGCCGCTTGCTCGACGAGAAGCTTCAATGCCGCTTTTATTCAGATGGCGCCCAAGTTCGTGATACTTATCTGGCCAAGAGCTAATCTCATTACGTGCAGCATCACTCCATGCACGAATACTGCCGGAAGTTGGTAGTTGGAGACCTTTGAAGTGCTGTGGATAACGTTCTAGAAGCTGAGCAAGGCGATCAACTACGGGCACGAAGCATATGAGGTATGGTGGGGCGTCGGTGAGCCAAAGCAACTTATCTGTAAGCGGCATATGTCCAAGCAGGGCTCTAAAATCATCAATGTTATTTCTTTTCATTGTTTAGTCTCGCCTTAGCCTTAGCCCGACTGCGCCTTTTTCTAAGTGCCGCTGCTGAAATTCCTAGCGCTGCAGCTTCTTGCCTTTCAAGATCACCTTTAGATATTTTGGGTGCATATTTATTTGATGCAGGTGTTTTCTTTGATTCTGGCTTCTGGAGCCTTTGGGGAGGCTTTGGAGCTAATACAGAACTGCTCACCCACAGCACTGGATATGCAATATCTGGATTGAGCTTGGAGATTAATTCATTTGAGCGTGCAATATCTCCCGTAAGGCTATGGTGCTTGTTATCAATAATTAGTATGGGGTTAATAATTGTTTCGTAGAGCAGTGCGCTGATGTCTTTGGATTCACAGTACTCAATATTGAACAGTTGCCTAAGCTCATCTCCAGTGAATGTGCTAGTTCGTTCAACCTTTGGTTTCTCTATGGGGCTTGTTAAATTTGAGAGACTGTCATAAGTCAGTAGGAGGTCAGCCAGAGGTTGTTCGTTTGTTTGGCATGTTTGTTTGCCAGCCCACCAAGCATGTGCTGATTGAGACGGTTGCTTGGGCGTCAAAATTAATTTTAGCGCGGCTATGTGTGTCATGGCTGACGTTTAAATTGTAGTGTGTATTCTTGCTTTATATAGAGTATGGGTCACAATTCATAGTGCTTTGTCACAAGTTTTGTGACTTTATTTTGTGACCGTCTTTGCACCTTAGAACATGTTAAAGCTAAATATGTAATCGTGCGCATTGTCTGTGATGCAGTATTGGCGAGGGTTTTTGCGGTTTTTATGTGCTTTTGTGTAGCGAGACGTTGTAGTGTTTTTTTTCTTCACACGGTAGGGGTCACTGGTTCGATCCCAGTATCGCCCACCATTCCCGGAATGAGCATCGCGAATTTGAGGCGTCCAAAGCCCGGTTGCCGCACAGCCCGTCGCTTCATTGACAGCCACCGGACGAGGGCCTAGGTTCCCGCGTCTTTTCCGCCGCCGCCTCGCGCCGCCTGCCAATCGGCCAAGCCCGCTTTATCGGATGGTTGAATGCTCAGGGCGTCTG
>JBFJJU010000045.1:0-17958 GCA_041612115.1 Perlucidibaca sp. | reverse complement strand
GCGTCTTCGAGCACGATAAAGGGGGCATTGCCACCAAGTTCTAACGACACGCGCTTGACTGTATTGGCACAGGCGGCCATGAGTTTTTTGCCAACAGCAGTTGACCCAGTAAAGGAGAGTTTGCGCACAATCGAGCTTTGCGTGAGGACATCGCCAACCGCCGCAGGTCGCGCTGTGGTGACGATATTGAGCACGCCATCGGGCAGGCCGGCTTGCTTAGCGAGATCGGCCAAGGCCAGTGCGCACAGTGGTGTGGCTTCAGCGGGTTTGACCACCGATGTGCAGCCGACCGCTAGAGCCGGCGCGACTTTGCGCGTGATCATTGCGATAGGGAAGTTCCACGGTGTAATGGCCGCGGTGACACCGATGGGCTGTTTCAGGGCGATTAATCGCCGGTCGCCGGTGGGGCCGGGAATGACATCGCCATAAGCGCGTTTGCCCTCTTCGGCAAACCACTCGATGAACGAGGCGCCATAGGCGACCTCGCCACGAGACTCGGCCAGCGGCTTGCCTTGCTCGGCTGTCATTAGCTGCGCTAAGTCTTCTTGATGCGCCATGATTAAATTAAACCAGCGCATAAGGATTTGGCTACGGGCTTTGGCGGGTAGTGCGCGCCAGGCCGGTAGTGCGCGGTCGGCTGCCGCTATGGCTTGCTGCGTTTCCTCAGCGCCCATGTCGGGCACTTCAGCGATGCATTCACCGGTGGCAGGATTGCGAACCTGATGCGTGGCTTGATTGGCCGCGGCTAGCCATTGGCCATCGATAAAGGCCAGTTGGCGTAATAGCGGATTAATAAATGGCATGGCTGTCTCCGTGATTTTTGCGCTGAGTTATTGCCGCTATTCAGAGCTCTGAACGCGGCAGCACTACTATTACTCGACCAGCAAGGGCGCTAAAGCCGCTCGTGTGGCCTGCGGAATGGCCACAGACTGGCTGCTGGCGCGATCAACATAGACATGAACAAAGTGGCCAACGGCCGCTGGCGCGTCGTCGTCATTGCGAAATAGGCCGATCTCATACCGCACGCTACGAGTGCCTAGATGCGCGACACGAACGCCAGCCGTGATGGTGTCAGGGAAGGCGATTGGTGCTAAATAATTGCAGTGTGTTTCCACCACAAAGGCGATTTCTTTGCCGTGATGAATGTCGAGCACGCCGGCATCGATGAGGTAGCGATTTACCGCGGTGTCGAAAAAACTGTAGTAGTGAACGTTGTTCACATGGCCGTAAATATCGTTGTCCATCCAGCGCGTGGGCATGCTGAGAAAATGCTTGTAGCTAGCGCGGATATTGGCTTTCAGGTCGCTCATGAATACACCGATTGATAAATCGCGAGTGCATCGCTGAGCGTGACTTCGCGTGGATTGTTGATGAGCAAGCGCTGCACGGCCATCGCATCTTGCGCCAAAAGTGGTAGATCGGCCTCGCGCACACCATTGCCGCTGAGGGTTTGCGCAAAGGGCATCTCGGCCACTAAAGCCGCCATGCGCTCAATAAAAGCCAATGATGCAGCGCCGTCATCGCTACTGGCCTGTGCGTTTAGTGCTCGCTCAAGCTCGGCATAATGCTGCACAGCGGCGGGCTGGTTAAAGCGCAACACCGGCGCTAGCACCAAGGCATTGGTGAGGCCGTGTGGCAGGTGATAGCGCCCGCCGAGTGGATAAGCCAAGGCATGTACGGCCGCCACCGGCGCATTAGCGAAAGCCATGCCGGCAAATAGCGAGCCCATGAGCATGGCTTCACGCGCATCGGCATTGTGCGGTTCTGCTAACACCGTACGGATATTATCGTGCAGGGCTTTTAGGGCTTGCAGAGCGAGTGCATCCGACAGCGGGTTCTTTTTGTGGCGGCTGGTGTATGCCTCAATGGCGTGCACCATGGCATCGATGCCAGTAGCAGCAGTAATGGCTGGCGGCAGGCCTAGTGTGAGGGTGCTGTCGAGCACGGCGATATCGGGGTAAAGACAGCTCGACACCACGCCTTTTTTCTCATCATTCGGTGTGGTGAGAATGCTAATTGGCGTGACTTCTGAGCCTGTGCCGGCGGTAGTTGGCACTTGAATTAATGGCAGGCGCGGGCCACGAGCGATATCGACGCCATAAATACGTGGGATGTCTTGCGGCGTGCAAGCCAGTAATGCCACTAATTTGGCGGTATCCATGGCACTGCCACCGCCAAAACCAATCACCGCATTAGCATCACTGGTGATGGCCTGAACTACCGCCGCCTGCACGCTGGCCTCGGGTGGGTCGGCCAACACATCGGTATATAAAGTGTGTTTGACGCCGGCCGAGGAAAGGCCGGTGAGCAAGGTTGTTGTCAGGCCGCTAGTGTGCAAAAACGCATCGGTCACGATAAACACGTGGTTGGCGCCTAAGCCCTTGGCTAACTCACCAATGCGTGCGGCGCCACCTTGCTCGCAGACAATGCGTGGACTGGTTTCAAAATTAAAGCTGGCCATTACAGCGCAGCCCCTAAAACTTTACGGCTAACGTCAGGCGTGATGGTTTGGCGCTCGCCGAGCTTGACCATGCCGTGGGCTTGTAGCTGCTCAATGATGGCGTCGATGTGTTGCTCGCCAAGGCCATAGGCGCTGAGTGTGGTGCCCACACCGAGGCGTTCGAAAAATTCGCGCGTGCGCTCAATGGCGGCACTGATGCGCTCATTTGGCGTGCCAAAGTTGATGCCCCACACGCGCTCGGCGTACTGCACTAGTTTGTCTTGCTTGGCTTCGCGCTGGATGTCGAGCATGGCCGGCAGCACTACCGCCAGTGTTTGTGCGTGATCTAGGCCATGCAGCGCGGTGAGCTCATGACCGATCATATGTGTCGACCAGTCTTGCGGCACGCCGGCGCCAATTAAGCCATTCAACGCCTGGCTGGCGGCCCACATTAAATTGGCTCGAACATCGACATTGTCAGGCTCGCTGAAAGCGCGCGGACCATCCTCAATGAGCGTGAGCAAGATGCCCTCGGCGAAGCGGTCTTGAATTTTGCCATCGACGGGATAGGTTAAGTATTGCTCAACGACGTGGACAAAGGCATCAACGACACCGTTACCGACTTGGCGCTTCGGCAGTGTGAGGGTTTTGCTTGGGTCCATGACTGCAAACTGAGGAAACAGCAGGGAGCTGCTAAAGGCCATTTTGCTATGCGTGGCGCGAATGGTCACGACTGCACCACTGTTAGTTTCAGATCCGGTAGCAGCGAGTGTGACGACCACGCCGAGTGGCAGCGCTTGTTTCACGCTGCGGCCGCGACTGGTGAGGATGTCCATGGGCTCGCCTTCGTGATGAATGGCGGCGGCGATAAATTTGCTGCCATCCATCACTGAGCCGCCGCCGACAGCGACGATATAGTCGGCTTGTTCGCTGCGGCCAAGTTCAACAGCCTGCATTAAGGTTTCAAAGCTGGGGTTGGGCTCGATGCCGCCAAACTCAATGATGTGGCGGTCGCCAAGGGCGACTTTAACTTCATCCAGTGTGCCGGTAGTTTTTACGCTACCACCGCCGTAGGTCACCAGCACGCGAGCATTAGTAGGTACTTCCTTGCTTATTTGGGCAATCATGCCTGCGCCAAAAAGGACCTTTACGGGGTTGCGGTAGCTGAAATTAAGCATATAAAAAAACCTCGATTGGGCATCGCGACAGTGCAAAATGACGTCTACACTGAGGCAGAGAGAGCAAAAAATACTGTCTTCGAGCATACTGTTTTGGAGCCTAAATGTCTTATTTGATCAGCCCTTATGCCTCTATCGATGAGAGCGATAACACGCTCATCATCGCTGCTGCGCGTGTACTCGGCGCGACATTACTGGCGCATGACTTGCGTGTGAGCACGGCCGAATCTTGTACGGGCGGTGGTATTGCGCAGGCCATTACAGCGGTTGCAGGTAGCTCAGCGTGGTTCGATATGGGCTGGGTGACATACAGCAATGCCGCAAAAACTCAGCTCGTCGGCGTACCGGCGGCGCTCATTGCTCAGCATGGTGCTGTAAGTGAAGCGGTCGTTCGTGCAATGGCTGAAGGCGCTCGACGGGCATCTGGCGCATCGTGGGCTGTTGCGGTTAGCGGTGTTGCAGGCCCTAGCGGCGGCACACCTGAAAAACCTGCTGGTTTGGTGTGGATGGCTTGGGCTGGGCCGCATGGTACTGTGGCTGAGCATAACTACTGGCCATCCTCGCGCGCCGAGGTGCGTTGTCAAACCGTCTATCGGGCATTGAGCCAATTAAATGCCTTGCTGTTGGCTAGCGCAGATCATACCCCTGTGCCATAATACTGTACGAAAGGACAGCAGTGATGTATGGTTGCTGCTCTATACATTTTTCAATGCGCGTTAAGTGCGAGGGTTGAGCCTTATGAATGACAATAAACAAAAAGCGTTGGGTGCAGCACTAGCTCAGATTGAAAAGCAATTTGGCAAAGGCTCGGTGATGCGCTTGGGCGATCAACCGGCAAGCGGTGCTATTCCAGCTATTTCTACCGGTTCACTGGGTTTAGATATCGCCCTAGGAATCGGCGGTCTGCCGAAGGGTCGTATTGTTGAGATTTATGGTCCCGAGTCATCTGGTAAAACGACGCTCACGCTACAGGTTATTGCAGCCTGTCAGCGTGCTGGTGGTACAGCGGCATTTATCGATGCTGAACATGCTCTGGATCCGCAGTACGCAGGCAAGCTAGGCGTAGATATTGAAAACTTACTGGTGTCACAGCCAGACACTGGTGAGCAGGCACTGGAAATTGCCGACATGCTAGTGCGTTCAAATTCAGTTGATATTATCGTAGTCGACTCAGTGGCTGCGTTAACACCTCGTGCTGAAATTGAAGGTGAGATGGGCGATACACACGTTGGTCTGCAAGCTCGCTTGATGTCGCAAGCGCTGCGTAAAATTACGGGCAATATCAAGCGCTCAAACTGTTTGGTTATCTTTATTAACCAAATTCGTATGAAAATTGGCGTTATGTTTGGTAGTCCAGAAACCACTACTGGCGGTAATGCGCTGAAGTTCTACGCCTCTGTGCGTTTAGATATTCGTCGCATTGGCGCAGTGAAAGAAGGTGAAGAGATTGTTGGCTCTGAGACCCGCGTGAAAGTGGTCAAAAATAAAGTGGCACCGCCCTTTAAGCAGGCTGAATTCCAGATTCTCTATGGTCAAGGTATTAACCGCCAAGGTGAGATTGTTGACCTAGGTGTGAAGCTTGGTCTGATCGATAAAGCTGGTGCTTGGTATGCTTATCAGGGTAATAAAATTGGCCAAGGCAAAAGTAATGCCTGCAATTTCTTAAATGAAAACCCCAAGACCACCAAAGAGATTGAGGATCAGATTCGTGATCAACTCATTGGTCCAATTGGCGCATTGCCCGATGATATAGATGAGCCAGATGCGCTAGAGCTGGCTGACCTTTAAGGGGATCAGTGGTGGCAGGCTTCGGATTTCGGCGTGGCGGTAAATCAGCAACTGATGAGCCGCTCACAGCTGAACAAGTCTGGAGTCGGCTGCTTGCTTGGCAGACACGCCGTGAGCACACACAGCATGAGCTTAGCGTAAAGTTGTCGCAGCTTGGCGTGGCGCAACAGTTGGCTGAGCAGTCGCTGGCTAAGCTAGTGGATTATGGCTTACAAGATGATGATCGTTGCGCCGAAGGCATTGTGCGTGGCCAGTTGCAGCGAGGACGTGGTCGTCGAGCCATTGCTCAGCGCTTGCAGCAAAAAGGACTCGCAGCTGAGCATCCAGCTTTGGATGAGCAAACAGAGAGTCTCGACTGGGTAAAAGAGGCAGCCTCGTTGTTACAGCGTCGTTTTGGCGACACCCCAATAGATGATCAAAAAGCCCAAGCGAAGCGAGTTCGCTTTCTACAATATCGTGGCTTCAGCCTCATGCAGGCAATCGAAGCGATGAACTCTCTCAAAAAATAATTTACCTCTATGCGAGCTTCAAACGTCGGATTAGCTGCGAACGGTTGCTAACTCACGCTATAATTACAGGTTATTTGCGATAACGTAATTGCATGTGTAGCAGGCATTGTTGTCTTTAACTGGTTCGGAGCGGTAGATGAAAAGCGCTGATATTCGCGAAGCATTCTTGCGATTTTTTGAGCAAAAAGGACATACCCGTGTGGCATCGAGCTCCTTGGTCCCTGCCGATGACCCTACATTGCTATTTACCAACGCCGGCATGAACCAGTTTAAGGAGTGCTTTTTAGGTCTCGATAAGCGCAGCTACACTCGCGCAGTATCGTCGCAAAAGTGCGTTCGTGCTGGCGGCAAGCATAACGATCTAGAGAATGTTGGCTATACAGCGCGCCATCACACCTTTTTCGAAATGTTAGGTAACTTCAGTTTTGGTGACTACTTCAAGCGCGATGCTATTCACTACGCTTGGGAGTTTCTTACCTCTGCCGACTGGCTAAATATTCCCAAAGATAAACTCACCGTCACGGTCTATGCCAGTGACGATGAAGCCTACGCCATTTGGCAAAATGAAATTGGCGTGCCGCCAGAGCGCATCATTCGCATTGGCGATAACAAAGGCGCGCCTTATGCCTCAGATAACTTCTGGGCCATGGGTGACACAGGCCCTTGTGGTCCTTGCAGCGAAATTTTCTATGATCATGGCGCCGATATTCCGGGCGGCCCACCAGGCTCACCCGATGAAGATGGTGACCGCTTCATTGAGATTTGGAATAACGTCTTTATGCAGTTCAACCGCACCGCTGATGGTGTCATGCATCCGTTGCCAGCACCCAGTGTTGATACCGGCATGGGCTTAGAGCGAATCTCTGCGGTAATGCAGCATGTACATGCGAACTACGAAATTGATTTATTCCAGTCATTATTAAGTGCATCAGCTCAAGCCATTGGCTGTGAAAACACTAACCAATCATCATTAAAAGTTGTTGCCGACCATATTCGCTCCTGTGCGTTTTTAGTGGCCGATGGCGTATTGCCTTCGAATGAGGGCCGTGGTTATGTCTTGCGTCGCATCATTCGCCGCGCCTGCCGCCATGGCAATAAGTTAGGTGCCGAAGGCCCATTCTTCTCGCGTATTGTGTCTGCTTTAGCGAAGGAGATGGGCACTGCTTATCCTCAGCTAATAACGCAGCAGATTGAAATAGCACGCGTTTTATTGGCCGAAGAAGAGCAGTTTGCCCGTACATTAACGCAAGGCTTACGCATTTTAGATGCAGATTTAGCCGACTTAACGGATACGGAAATCCCCGGGGCCACGGTGTTTCGCCTCTACGATACTTACGGCTTCCCGGTCGACCTAACGGCAGACATCGCCCGTGAGCGCGGCTTAAGCCTCGATATGGATGGTTTTGAGCAAGAAATGCAGGCGCAGCGTGAGCGTGCTCGTGCTAGCTCGCGCTTTGATGTCGACTATAACGCGGCCATCACACTCGAGGGTGCAACGCAGTTTATTGGGTACGAACACGCCGCAAGCACAGTCATCGTGCGCGCTATTTATCGCAATGGTCAGTGTGTAAATGAAGCTAACGTCGGTGATAAAGTAGCTATTATCTTTGATAAAACGCCATTTTACGCAGAGTCTGGTGGCCAGGTCGGCGACTCCGGTACGCTGCAGGCTCACGGCTTACGTGCAGACATTAGTGATACACAAAAAAGTGGCTCACACCATGTGCATCAAGCCATTATCAGCGAAGGCGTGTTGAAAGCAGGGCAGGCAGCCGAAGCTGAAGTAAACAGCGATATCCGGCGCTCAACCGCACGCAACCACTCAGCCACACACCTGCTGCACGCCGCTCTCCGCGAGCTACTAGGCGACCATGTGCAGCAAAAGGGCTCTTTGGTAACCGCAGATTATTTACGCTTTGATTTCTCGCACCCCGAGGCAGTAAGCCCAGAGCAGCTGCGTGCGTTGGAGTCTAGGGTTAATGATCAAGTCTTAGGCAATACCGCGGTGCAAACCGAGCTGACTGATATCGATACTGCTCGCACACGAGGCGCTATGGCCTTGTTTGGTGAAAAGTATGGCGATGTCGTGCGTGTGTTGAGTATGGGCGAGGCTAATTTCTCGGTTGAGCTCTGTGGAGGGACGCACGTCACGCGTACCGGAGATATTGGTATTTTACGCATTACTAGTGAGTCAGGTGTGGCTGCGGGTGTGCGCCGAATAGAAGCGCGTACCGGATTAGGCGCATTGGCTTGGCTAAACCAAGGCGAGCAAGCACTGTCGGAGCTCTCCAGCTTAGTTAAAGCCAATCGCGAGTCAGTGACGGCAAAGGTGCAGCAGCTACTTGATCGTCAGCGCGAGCTGGAGAAGAGTATCGATCAATTAAAGTCAAAAATGGCTGCAACGGCAGGTGCCGATTTAGCCAAGCAAGCGACAACGATAGCTGGCGTGCCTTTATTGGCAGCCCGACTCGATGGCGTTGATGCCAAGGCCTTGCGCGAAAATGCTGAACGCCTGCGTAATCAATTAGGCGATGCAGTAGTATTGCTCGCCAGTGTCATCGACGACAAAGTTAGCTTAGTGGCCATGGTGAGCAAGCCGTTAACTGCGCGTATTAAGGCCGGCGATGTGGTTAGTCATGTCGCACAGCAAGTTGGCGGAAAAGGCGGTGGGCGCCCCGATATGGCAATGGCCGGAGGCACGCAGCCTGAGCATCTGGATAGTGCTTTAAGCTCCTTGGCAGCCTTTGTAGAGGCGCAATTGAGCATTGGCACAAAAGCTTGAGCAAGCTAAAAAATTTAGCAATACCTTGGCTGCCTGCATAAGCGGCCAGATGAGATGATGAGAGAGATACTATGGGAATAATGGTGCAAAAGTATGGTGGTACATCGGTAGCCAATCCTGAGCGTATTGAGGCTGTTGCCGATCGCGTGAAGCGTTGGTACGACCAAGGCCACCAGGTAGTGGTCGTGTTGTCGGCAATGAGCGGTGAAACTAACCGCTTGATCGCTTTGGCGAAAGCCATTTCCGATGAGCCTGTGCCGCGTGAGATGGATGTGATGTTGTCCACTGGCGAGCAAGTCACTATCGCTTTATTGTCGATGGCGCTGATTAAACGCGGTGTTGATGCCAGATCCTATACCGGCACGCAAGTAGCTATCAGAACTGATAGCGCTCATACCAAGGCCCGTATTGAAGCAATTGATGACGCGCGTATTCGCGCTGACCTCGATGCAGGTCGTGTCGTTGTTGTTGCTGGCTTCCAAGGTGTTGATGCTGATGGCAATATCACCACCCTAGGTCGTGGCGGCTCAGATACAACTGGCGTGGCGTTAGCCGCAGCCTTAGGTGCCGATGAATGCCAAATTTATACAGATGTTGATGGTGTTTACACCACCGACCCTCGCGTGGTGCCACAAGCACGCCGCCTCACCACCG
This sequence comes from Perlucidibaca sp., assembly GCA_041612115.1. Lineage (GTDB taxonomy): Bacteria > Pseudomonadota > Gammaproteobacteria > Pseudomonadales > Moraxellaceae > Perlucidibaca. Next base: position 8,607 of record JBFJJU010000045.1, on the reverse strand, counting down.
TGACCTTTGAGGAAATGTTGGAGATGGCCTCGCAGGGCTCGAAAGTGTTACAGATTCGTGCCGTTGAGTTTGCCGGTAAATACAATGTTCCATTGCGAGTTTTGTCGAGTTTTGGCGAAGGCGAAGGAACTTTAATCACAGTTGATCATGCAGAGGACGATATGGAAAAGCCCGTCATTTCCGGGATTGCCTTTAACCGCGATGAAGCCAAGCTCACCGTGCGCGGTGTGCCGGATACCCCAGGTATTGCTTCACGTATCTTGAGCCCAATTGGCGATGCAAATATCGAAATTGACATGATTTTGCAGAACGTTTCAGCTGATGGCAGCACTGACTTTACATTTACAGTGGCCCAGGGCGACTTGAAAAAAGCCATGGCTGTGCTCGAAAAGGTCGCGAAAGACGTTTCAGCGCGTGAAATCGTGGCAAATGGCAATATCGCTAAAGTGTCATTAGTCGGTGTTGGCATGCGCTCGCACGCTGGTGTCGCTAGCAAAATGTTTTCTGTGTTAGCGAAAGAAAATATCAATATTCAGATGATTTCTACCTCGGAAATTAAAATCGCCGTGGTGGTTGATGAAAAATATTTGGAGTTGGCCGTGCGCTCATTGCATTCGGCCTTTGATTTAGACGCGCCGGCGACTTAAGCTACGCGTTTGTAAATGGCTTTGCGAGTTGTGTCACTGGGCGAGGGAGTGTCCCCAAAATATTACAGTTGAGGCGTTACCCCCTCGCAGCCAAATATTCATGGTCTATACCTTTGTTTTAGGCCAACACTTTGGAGTAGTGAACATGCTAATTTTAACAAGACGAGTGGGTGAAACCCTCATGGTCGGTGACGAGGTCACCGTGACCGTGCTCGGTGTTAAGGGCAACCAGGTCCGCATTGGCGTAAATGCACCTAAGGATGTCGCAGTACATCGTGAAGAGATTTATCAGCGCATTCAGCAAGAGAAGCCCGACGACGACTCTGTCGCCGACGAGCAATAAGGTAAAAAGCGAGTATTTAGCGTGCGGAAGCTTCTATAAGCGTGCTGATTCTCGCGTCCTTTTCCGCCCAGAGTGATGCTATCCAGCGATGATAGCGGCCGCGAAACTCGGCATCAGACTCGTAGTCACCGTTGTAGAATTCACTAGGGATGGTGATTTCTCGAACATCAACGATAACGCGTCGAACATCACCGCAGAGAAACTCCCAAAACCCTACCGAACCGTCAGGATACACAATTGTGATATCGAGTAGGGCGTTAAGGCGCTCGCCAAAAGCTGATGTAGCAAATGCAAACCCTCCTGACTTAGGTTTCAGCAAGTGTTGGTATGGCGAGTTCTGGGCGGCATGTTTCTTCTCGGTAAAGCGCGTGCCTTCTAGAAAGTTCAGCACCATAACGGGTAAGTCTTTGAATTTCTCACAAGCGCGTCGGGTCGTCTCCATATCTTTGCCTTTGAGGGCTGGATTTTTCGCAATTTGATCACGTGTGTGGCGCTTCATGAACGGATAATCCAAACCCCACCACGCTAGGCCCAAGAGCGGCACCCAGATCAGTTCCTGTTTTAAGAAGAACTTAAAGAATGGGGCTTTGTAGCCAAAAGCACGCATCAAGACAAAAATGTCATTCCACGATTGATGATTGGCGCAGGCAAGATATTGGCCGCGACGATTGAGGTTACCAGGTAGGCGAATATCCCAATCGATGCGCATCAGGTGATTGGCGAGAAAACTATTACAAGCAGCCCATGTTTGTGCGAGCAAAGACATGACGTCTGAGATTACAAGACGCACAGATTTGATGGGCAGGATGAACTTGAGTATCACCAAAACATAGAGTTGGAGAACCCAAAACACGGTATTGGTGAGCAATAGCATGGCCATAATAAGGCCATGAAGCGGGCGTGGCAGAAAAGAAATCATAGTCAGGCTCTGGAAAGGCAGTTGCTAAAGTGTGCCATCACAGGTGTGCATAGCAAGTATTTTGCGTGCTGCTCTCATTGCGCGGGCTTTTGATCTGCCGTTAGCCGCCAAGTCGTGATAGTTTTCCATGCTTAGTTCGAGGGGCCTCACTTAGGCCCACTAGGCCGCTGCGCGCAAGCTTGTGTAGTCGTTAGTGCTCATACAATAAGAGAGTCATCATGACCAAGTCATTCCCAAACGCTTTAATGCGTAACTTTTTAGGTCACTCGCCACTTTGGTATAAGTGGACCATCCTCGCTTTTTTAGCGATTAATCCTCTTCTGATGTGGTTGCTTGGCACCTATATAACGGGTTGGATAATTGTCGCCGAGTTTATTTTTACCTTAGCGATGGCGCTGAAGTGTTATCCACTGCAGCCTGGCGGGCTTCTGGCGATTGAGTCGGTGCTGATTGGAATGACGACCTCTGATACCGTATATGCGGAGGTATCACACAATCTGCCAGTCATTTTGCTGCTGATGTTCATGGTGGCGGGCATCTATTTCATGCGAGACTTATTGCTCGTGATGTTTACAAAGCTTCTAGTTGAAGTGCGCTCCAAAGTACTTTTGTCCCTGATGTTTAGCTTGGTTGCAGCCTTGCTCTCGGCATTTTTGGATGCGCTCACCGTAACCGCTGTGATTATCAGTGTAGCGGTTGGCTTTTACGGTGTTTATCACCGTGTGGCCTCTGGAAAAACATCGCAACAAGAGCATGAACTCCACGACTCCAGCGATGATGCCGAAGTGGAACTACACCGAAGTGACCTCAAGCGTTTTCGTGGATTTCTGCGCAGCTTGCTGATGCATGCGGCAGTAGGTACGGCGCTCGGTGGCGTTTGCACCATGGTTGGCGAGCCGCAAAACCTATTGATTGCCAAGGTCGTTGGCTGGGACTTTATTACCTTCTTCCAGATTATGGCGCCAGTGACCATGCCGGTATTAATGGCAGGCTTATTAACCTGTGTTGTGCTGGAGAAAACGCGTTGGTTTGGCTATGGCGAAACACTGCCCGATGCTGTTCGGGTCGTATTGGCTGACTTTGCGCAGCGTGAGCAGTCTCGTCGTGGCAAACAGCAGCAGGCAGCGCTTATCATTCAGGCTATTGCAGCTATAGTTTTAGTCATAGGCTTAGCCTTCCATGTTGCTGAGGTTGGCTTGATTGGCTTGTTAATTATCATCTTAATCACAGCGTTTAATGGCGTGACGGATGAGCATCAAATCGGTAAGGCCTTTGCCGAAGCCTTGCCATTTACTTCATTGCTAGTGGTGTTCTTTGTCATTGTTGGCGTTATTCACGATCAGCATTTATTCACACCGATTATCAATGCCGTACTGTCTATGCCGAAAGATATCCAGCCAGCTATGTTCTTTTTAGCTAACGGCTTGCTGTCGGCAATTAGCGACAACGTCTTTGTTGCCACAGTGTATATCGGTGAGGTGAAGTCTGCTCTTGATCAAGGCAGTATTACGCGTGAGCATTTTGAGCATCTTGCGATTGCTATCAATGCCGGCACTAATATTCCCAGTGTGGCTACGCCCAACGGTCAAGCGGCATTTTTGTTCTTGCTGACTTCGGCGATTGCGCCTTTGGTGCGTCTGTCTTATGGCCGCATGGTGATCATGGCGCTGCCATATACCATCGTCATGAGCAGCGTTGGTTTGATTGCGATGATCTTGTTCACCGGTAATGCCTGAGGACGTGTCAGACCAAGTATCTGAAAGCACGCTAAAAGAGTCGTGGAAATTACGCACACTGGCGAGCCTACACGAAGTTCCCGCCAGTGACTGGGATGCGCTATTTGATGGCACTCAGCCGTTTCTGAAGCATGGTTTTCTGAGCAGCTTAGAAGATAGTGGCTCGGTATCAGCCGCCGTTGGTTGGCAGCCGGCACATCAGCTGCTTGTTGGCGATGATGGTGTGCCATTGGCTGCTGCACCGAGCTATATCAAAAGCCATTCGCGAGGCGAATACGTGTTTGATTCGGGCTGGGCCGATGCTTGCCATCGTGCCGGCATAGTGTATTACCCCAAGTTACTCACCGGCATTCCATTTTCTCCAGTCACGGGTGCGCGCTTTGGTGGCTCGGCCTTGCATCAGCAAGCGCTGCTATCTGCGATTCAGCAGCATGTGCAGGATGGGGCTTTATCGAGCTGGCATATTAACTTCACCTCAGCTGAGCAGACGTTATGGCTCAATGAGTCGCCACACCTACTGGCGCGTGAAGGCGTACAGTTTCATTGGCAAAACCCTGGCTGGCGTGACCTACAAGACTACCTCGATGCCTTGCGCGCTTCGAAGCGTAAGAAGTTTCGCCATGAAATGAATGTTGTGGCTCGTGCAGGCATTAGCTATGACTGCCTACAGGGCGATGAGCTTAGCGAGTCGAAATGGGATTTTGTCTACGCCTGTTACAGCAATACCTATCATGAGCGTGGCCAGCTACCGTATTTGACGCGGGCATTTTTTAGCTTGTTGGCAGAGCGCCTACCACAAGCTATTCGTGTCTTGATTGCTAGGCGTGGCGATAAACCGGTGGCCATGGCATTTTACTTGATTGGCCGCGATAGCTTATTTGGTCGATATTGGGGGGCGCTGGAACCGATCGATTCACTGCATTTCGACGCTTGCTTTTATCAGGGCATGCAGTTGGCCATGCGCGAGGGCTTATTGCACTTCGATGCCGGCGCTCAGGGCGAGCACAAGCTGTTGCGCGGGTTTCGGCCGGTAGTTACGCACTCATGGCATCAGCTCAAGCATCCTGGGCTGCGAGAGGCAGTGGCGAGCTTTGTGCGCGATGAGGCAGTGAGCGTTAGCGCCTATGCGCGCGATGCCGAGCAGCATTTGCCGTATCGAGCAGAGGGCTAAGCGTTTAAAGCCAGCCTGTGAGGCACGACGCTCACAGGCTTTATAGGGCTTTTAGTGTTCTAGGATTTTATCCGAGGCATCTGGCTTATCGTGTATCGCAAAGCGGTCAACGATAGTCGCACTAGCTTCATTCAGGCCTAAAACCACGACTGTCGCCCCTTCACGGCGTAGTTTCATCACCACTTTATCGAGTGCCGCTACCGAAGTGACATCCCAAAAGTGCGCGCGCGTGAGGTCGATCACCACGTGACGAATATCTTCTTTTAAGTCGAAGGCATCGATGAAGCGATTGGCTGAGGGGAAGAAAACCTGGCCAACAATGCGATAGGTTCGAGTGTGCTGATCTTCGCTGAGCGCTGAGTCGATAGTGAGAAATTGTGAAATTTTATGAGCAAAGAATAGCGATGCCAGCAGCACACCGGCCAACACGCCATAGGCAAGATTATGCGTAGCGACAACGACAGCAACAGTCGTCACCATGACGATATTGGTCGATAGCGGGTTCTTTTTCATGCTCAAAACGGAACCCCAGTTAAAGGTGCCGATCGATACCATAATCATCACCGCAACTAGGGCCGCCATGGGAATGCGTGACACCCAGTCGCTCAAAAATACCACCATCAATAGCAACACCGCACCGGCTGTGAAGGTCGATAAGCGCGTACGCCCACCCGACTTTATATTGATAACAGACTGGCCAATCATCGCGCAGCCAGCCATGCCGCCAAACATGCCAGAAGTAATGTTGGCGATACCCTGGCCTTTGCACTCGCGGTTTTTATCGCTGGGGGTGTCGGTCATGTCGTCAACGATGGTTGCGGTCATCATCGACTCTAGCAAGCCAACCACAGCTAAAGCAGCGGAGTAGGGGAAGATGATCATCAGCGTTTCGAAGTTCAACGGCACTTCTGGCCAGAGGAAAATGGGCAGTGTATCGGGCAGCTCACCCATATCACCGACGGTGCGAATGTCGACACCAAATGCCAATGCAACCGCAGTGAGCGACAAGATACAAACTAGCGGGGAGGGAATGACGCGGCCAATTTTCGGGATATACGGAAATAAATAGATGATGCCTAGACCGGCAGCAGTCATTGCGTAGACTGGCCAGCGCACATCGGTGAGCTCCGGCAGCTGCGCCATAAAAATAAGGATGGCTAGCGCGTTAACAAATCCTGTGACCACAGAGCGAGACACAAAGCGCATCAAGCTGCCAAGGCGTAAATAGCCCGCGATGATCTGCAATACCCCACACAGCAATGTAGCGGCAAGCAAATACTGCAAGCCATGGGTTTTTACTAGCACCACCATGAGTAATGCCATAGCTCCAGTGGCGGCACTTATCATGCCTGGGCGCCCACCAACAAATGAGATAGTTACCGCGATACAAAATGCTGCATAGAGGCCAACTTTAGGGTCTACACCAGCGATTAGCGAGAAAGCGATTGCTTCTGGAATCAGAGCGAGGGCGACGACTAAACCAGCAAGAAAATCAGCACGCGGATTAGACAGCCATTGCTGCTTGAGAGTCTGGGTCATGCGAGAAAGCATCCTAAAAACACAGGCCGAGGCAAAAACCATCGGAGCAAAGCGGGGTCATAGGATAGCGGATTATCGAGTTTTCAGCATATAACTGAATTATTTTAGTAAATAGGAATTGTTATCGTTGAGATTTAGTATAATATTCATGCAGTTATCAGGAGAGAATGCATGTTTGTGAAATCCCCATTGGCGCAGGCGATAGGCCTTGTGTTGTGTGTGTCCCCCGCCGTAGTGAGCGCTGCCGATGCGCCAAAAACATTACCAACTGTGTCGGTCACAGCGGCTGCAGAGCAGGCCACCGAAGGTTATCAGGGCGTGGGTAGTCGCTCGGCAATGAAAACCAACACTGCGCTGAAAGACACGCCACAATCGATTAGTGTGATTAGCCGCGTTCAGCTCGATGATCAATCAGCCCAAAGTTTAGCCGACGCTGTGAAGTACACGCCGGGTGTTAACTTTACACAGGGCGAGGGCAACCGCGACCAAGTAGTGATTCGTGGCAATGTCTCTACCGGCGACTTTTATGTCGACGGCTTACGTGATGACGTTCAATATTATCGCGACCTCTACAATATCGACCGAGTTGAAGTCTTGCGTGGCGCAAATGGCTTAGCATTTGGCCGTGGCGGCAACGGCGGTGTGATTAATCGTGTGCAGAAGGAAGCTAGCTGGTCGCCAGTGCGTGAGCTAACCGTTTCTGGTGGAAGCTATGGCCATATGCGTGGTGCTTTAGACATTGGTGGTGGCTTAAGCGAGCACGTCGCTGGTCGCGTTAACGTGGTTAGCGAACAATCCGACAGCTTCCGTGATGGCGTTGAATTACGCCGCAATGGCATCAGCCCAACGTTGACTATTCAAGCGACAGACGCAACGAAAATTGTCCTTGGTGCTGAGTATTTTAATGATTTGCGCGTCGCTGACCGTGGCATCCCTTCGCAGAATGGCAAGCCATTTAAAACTGATGAGTCCACCTTCTTTGGTAACGCTGCGCAAAGCCCAACTGAAACGACCGTGAAAGCGTTGAACGCTTCGGTGGAGCATCGTTTTTCGAATGGTGCGCTGCTGACTAACAAAACGCGCTTTGCTGATTACGACAAGTATTATCAGAATGTTTATGCTGCTGGTGCTGTAAATCCAGCAGGCATGGTTCAAATAGCTGGCTATCGCAACGATACACAGCGCACGAACCTATTTAACCAAACGGATGCACAGTTTAACTTTGTTACCGGCGGCATTAAGCATGAGCTGGTGACAGGTGTGGAGCTAGCCCGTCAGGATTCGGATGATTTTCGCATTAATGCGACATTTATTGGGCCTTCTCTGGTTCCTGCGAATGCCCCATTGGCTTTTGCCTCCTTCACCGGAGCTCGTGCCCGTGACCGCAACACGGTAACCGACACCTTCTCAATTTACGCTCAAGACCAAATTGCGCTAAATGAGCAATGGGATGTCATTGTTGGCATTCGTCGTGATCGCTTTAAAACGGACTACACTGATAACCTAAGTGCAGCCAACAATGCCGCCTCCACCGATACTGAATTATCGCCACGAGCCGCATTAATTTATAAGCCTCGCAAAGATCTGTCGTTTTATGCCAGCTATAGTCAAACCTTTCAGCCTCGCGCGGGCGATCAGCTGACCTCATTAGTCCCTGGGCAAACGAACCTAGATCCGGAAGAATCGTTAAACAAAGAAGTTGGCGTGAAGTGGGATGTTCGTCCTGATTTATCGCTAACAGCGGCTGTATATCGACTAGAGCGTAAAAATGTCGCTGAAGAAGTTGCTCCGGCAGGCTCGGGCATCTTCCGTCTCATCGATGGTCAACTGGTCAAAGGCGTTGAGCTCGGCTTCAACGGCCGCATCACGCAAAAATGGCAAGTTGTTGGTGGCTATGCCTATGCAGATAGCGAGATTGATGCTGGTGGCAATGAAACGGCAATGACACCACGCCATACGTTCTCGCTTTGGAATCGTGTCGATTTGAACGATACCTATGGCGCTGCTCTAGGCGTAGTGAGCCGTAGTGAAATGTTTGCTAGCAGTGGTAATGCCGTAGTGCTTCCCGGCTATGCCCGTGTCGACGCAGCACTGTATATGCAGGCCAACAAAGATCTGCGTTTGCAGCTCAACGTTGAAAACCTATTCAACACGGACTACACATTAAACGCGCATAACGACAATAACATTAGCCCTGGTTCGCCAACCAATGCGCGCGTTACGGCGGTGTATTCGTTTTAAACTCTAAAGTT
>JBFJJU010000044.1:0-18509 GCA_041612115.1 Perlucidibaca sp. | reverse complement strand
GGTATCGCGCCTAAACAAGGCACCAAGCAAGGGTATTTTGCCCAAAAAAGGCACTGCACTGGTAGCTTTTACTGCTTGTTGGCGAAAGATACCGCCAAGCACTAGGGTCTGACCATCCCGTAATCGCACTTGTGTCTCTAAGCGATTGGTATCAATAGCGCGTGAGCCATTGGGCTGTAGCTCGCCTGGGCTGTCATGACTAAGCTTTAAAGACAGCTGAATATCACCACCTGGAGAGATCGCTGGCACAATGTCTAGACTCAATTCGGCATTGATAAATCGCGTGGTGCTAGCGCCGCTTTGCGTGGTTTCTTGGTAGGGAATTTGCTGCCCCGAGGCAATGCGCGCAGGCTGTTGCTCAGCAGTCATCACACTAGGTCTAGCGAGAATTTTGCCATCGCCTTCACTAACGAGCGCCGATAGCGTTAGATCTAGCGCTGGCCCATCGATGCCCAATAAGCCATAGCGAATAGCTGAAGCATCAACGCCTGTTGCGGATAATGGTATCAAGCCACTGCCATTGATGCGCTTGAATGACCATTGCGCTCCGTAAGCGCTAGATTTATTACGCGCGACAGAAACCAGCCTCGACTCAATCAGCACTTGCCGACTAGAACGGTCTAGCGTTTGCAACCACTGCTTCAGTTGCACCAAACGCGCGGCATGATCAGTTACCAATAGCGTGTTAGTACGGCTATCGGCATCGGCACGACCTCGCGGACCTAGCAAACGCTCACCGGAGCTAGCGCTTGTTAGCAGCTTAACCAGCTCCGACGATTTCGCATGATGCAAAGCAATCAGCTCAGTCATCAGCGGCTCTCGAGACTCTTGCGCCAAAGCCTTGGCACGCACCAGTGTGTCGCGCTGCGTAATTTCATCAAGAGGAGCCACCCAGAAAATATCGCCGACTTGCTCACGAGCCAATCCGCGAGCATGCAAAACAGCATCGAGCAGGCCAACACGGTCTTGAGCCTTGGCCTCAATGGTCACTTTGCCTTGCACACGATCACTGAGCAGCACGTTAATTTTTGCCGAACGCGCCATATCGACAATGACCGCTCGTGCCTCGGCATCATTGAGGCTGACTTTTAAACTAGCGGCATGTGCTGTCGGCCAGATCAACACAAAGCATAGCCATACCGCCAAACTAAGCACTTTAAACATGCAGCCCTCCTTGGCAGCTCAACCTCGGCATCACACACTAGGTGTAGCAACACTGACAACGAAATGCCAACCGCTCCCCCGTGTTAGTCGTCGCTAAGCAGGCGTATACTTCGCGCTCTTGCGAGCACTAGCTCGATGTACGCACAAGGTGAGTTATGAGTGAGCAGGCTGTGTCATTTCGTTGGTTGCGCTGGATGGGCTTAGGCCTTGCTGGCATTACGCTGAGCGCTAGTGGCTCTTGGCTCACGCTAACCCCAGAGCTGCCCGACATCTCCATATTGAAGGAAGTGCGCTACGAAACACCGCTGCAAGTACTTACTCGCGAAGGCAAAGTCATTAGCGAGTTTGGCGTTAAGCACACGGTGCCATTGACCTATGCGCAGATTCCGAAAACCTTGGTTAATGCCTTTTTAGCAGCCGAAGATGACCAGTTTTTTCAGCATGATGGCATTGATTACTCCAGCTTAGGCCGCGCCTTTGGCGAACTAGTCACCAGTGGCAGCATTCGTTCTGGCGGTTCGACCATTACCATGCAGCTGGCAAAAAACTACTTCCTCACCAATGCCCGCACATTCAATCGCAAATTCACCGAAATTCTGCTCGCAAAACGCATCGAAGACTCGCTCACCAAGCAAGAGATTCTCGAGCTTTACCTCAATAAAATCTACTTAGGTCAACGCGCCTATGGCATTGGTGCGGCGGCAAAAATCTATTATGGCAAGCCCGTCGCGCAGCTTACTGTCGCCGAAATGGCAATGATTGCAGGCCTGCCCAAGGCACCATCACGCTATAACCCCGTGGCCAACCCTGATCGCGCGATGGTTCGCCGCAACTGGATCATTGGCCGCATGTTTAAACTCGGCTTTATCAATAAAGCCGACCACGACAAAGCACTGAAAGCCCCCGTCGGCCTCAACTACAAAAGCAGCCTGCAGGATGTCTCTGCGCCGTACTTGGCTGAAATGGTGCGCGAAGCACTGCTCGAGCGTTTTGGCGAAAAAGTCTATGACTCTGGCTACAAGGTTTACACCACCGTGGGGGCAAGCAACCAAGATGCCGCCAATAACGCCGTCATTAATGGCCTTTTGGCCTATGACCGACGTCATGGCTGGCGCGGCGCCGAAGCACGCGTAGACACCACACCGCTCAACACGCTCTCGCGCGTGGGTACGCTTGAGCCTGCCGTTGTTTCAGCCGTAGCAAAGCAGTCTGCAACCGTCGAGCTGCGTTCAGGCGAGCGCGTAGTATTGAATTGGGATGCGATGCGTTGGGCACGCCGCTACATCGACACCAATCGTTATAGCAACCTACCCACTAGCGCCGGCCAAATCCTGAAGGTTGGCGACATTGTTCGCTTGCAGCCCAATGGCAAAAGCTGGACCTTGGCGCAAATCCCACAAGTGCAGGGCCAACTCATTGCGCTCAATCCTGAAACTGGCGCGGTCGAAGCGCTAGTTGGCGGCTTTGATTATTCGCGCAGTAAATTTAACCGCTCGATACAGGGCTGGCGTCAGTCTGGCTCCATCATCAAGCCGTTTATATATGCAAAAGCGTTGGAGCGCGGCTATACGCCAGCGAGCTTGATTGACGATGCCCCACTCGATTTCGATGGCTGGCAACCAAGCAACTCTGACGGCAAGTTTATGGGGCCAATCACGCTGCGGCGCGCGCTCTATTTATCGCGCAACTTGGTCTCGATTCGCCTGCTGCAAGCCGTTGGCGTGTCGTCGGCGCGCAACTACATCAGTCGCTTCGGCATCGATCCAAAGCACATGCCAAACAACCTAACGCTAGCACTAGGCACAGGTGAAGTATTGCCAGTGCAAATGGCCACTGCCTTTGCCGCCATTGCCAACGGAGGCTTGCGCATCAACCCCTACTTCATCGAAAAAGTGGTCGATCGCTCAGGCAAAATTGTTTTCGAAGCCAAGCCTCGTCGTGTGTGTCGCGAATGTGAAATGCCAACGGCCATCGTTGCCAGTACAGCAGATGCCAGCAATGCTGTCGTGAATGAAACCGACAGCACGGTGATTCCAGCCGAAGTCGAAGTCGATGACAGTAGCGAAGCGCCGATCAATAGCGAGCTGCAAATTGGCGGACTCACCACAACGCCTGCCGCAGATAAAAACCCTGCTCTACGCATCATGCGTCCACGTGCAGCATGGCAGATGTACAACATCATGCAGGACGTGATTGTGCGTGGTACCGGACGTGCAGCACTCAGCCTTGGCCGCAGCGATCTTGCCGGCAAAACCGGCACCACCGATGAGGCTAAAGATGCTTGGTTTGCTGGCTTTAACGGCAAGATGGTCGCCGTAAGCTGGGTGGGTTTTGACAAACCCGCAAGCCTAGGTCGCAGTGAGTACGGCGGTGTTGCGGCGCTGCCAATCTGGCGCGAATACATGGCTGTCGCTTTACGCGGCATGCCCATGAGCTTGCCGCCTACTCCGCCAGGCTTAACGGCTGTGTCTATCGATCGCACAACCGGTCAACGTACCGTGGAAGGCGACCCTAATGGCGTTGATGAATGGTTCACTGATGAGCGTGTGCCGGCTATTCCTGAGCCGATACCCGTGCCCGTCGATCCTGCATCGGTAGAAGGTGCGACTGAGGGCGGCATCAGTGGCGCTATCAAGCGCCTGCTCAATAGCGTGCCTTAAAGTCTAGCTCAGCTCCTGCGGGTCGATGTCGATAGACCATCGTACCCGCCGCGCTTCAGGCGAGGCCTCAAGCCAAGCCACCACACGTGCCAGAGCCAAATGTAAGGGCTTACGCTCAGTCGTTTTCAGCAATAAATGCCAGCGATGCATGCCTGCCTTACGCGCCATTGGTGCAGGCATTGGCCCCCACGCCTGCACCAATGGCTCATCGTCGCGCAACCAGCTCGCAACATCACTCAGCAGCGCTTGCGGTGCGCTATCGTGCGGCGCTTCTGCGCGCAATAAAGCCATGCTCGCGGCCGGCGGCAAGCCCATAAGCTGGCGTTCCTTGAGCAGCGTTTGTGCACAAGCGTCATAGCCTTGGCTAAATAATTGCTGCAATAAAGGATGCTCTGGCTGATGCGTTTGTATCAGCACACGCCCAGGCTTTTCCGCACGCCCTGCTCGTCCTGAGACCTGCACCAGCTGCTGCGCCAAGCGCTCGGGGCCACGAAAATCGGCACTGAATAAGCCACCATCGCAGTTAGGAATAACCACCAAAGTGACATTAGGAAAATGATGGCCTTTAGCCAACATTTGCGTGCCGACTAAAATTGCTGCCTCTGGTTTAGCGATGGCACTCATCAAGACATCAAAGCTACCTTTGCGGCGCGTACTATCACGATCGACGCGATACACCGATGTGTCGGCGAAGTGCTGACTGAGTGCATCCGCTAAACGCTCAGTGCCAACTCCGGCAGGACGTAAATCACTGCTGCCACAATCGGGGCAATGCATGGGTGGCGGCCTCTCACTGCCGCAGTGATGGCACTGCAAACGCATCGGTGCGCGATGCAGTGTTGGCTTGGCATCACAGCGATCGCAGCTAGCCTGCCAGCCACAAGCATGACAGAGCATGACTGGAGCAAAGCCACGACGGTTGAGAAACACCAAAACTTGTTCGTCGCGTGCTAGCGTTTCAGTCATCGCCTCGCGCGCTGCCGAGCACAGACCATCAGTCAGCACCTGACCGCGCAAATCCACACAGCGCACCAAAGGCGCTTTCGCTCCACCCGCTCGCAGCTTTAACTCTAGCCGCTGATAGCGTCCGGCATGAACATTAGCCAGCGTCTCCAATGACGGCGTTGCCGAGCCCAAAACAATGGGAATGTTTTCTAGCTGAGCGCGGCGAATGGCTACATCGCGGCCATGATAGCGAAAGCCTTCTTGCTGCTTAAACGACAGATCATGTTCTTCATCGATAACAATCAAACCTGGTCGAGCCAGCGGCGTAAACACGGCCGAGCGTGTGCCAATGACAATGCCCGCCATGCCCTCGCGCGCCTGTCGCCATGCCTGCAGGCGCTCGCGATCACTTAAGCCAGAATGTAACGCCAGCACTGGGCAGCGAAAGCGCGCCTGAAAACGCGCGACCGTTTGCGGCGTCAGGCCAATTTCCGGCACTAGTACCAACACCTGACGCCCACTGCGCAGTACTTGCGCAATGTGTTGCAAATACACTTCGGTCTTACCGCTGCCGGTAACGCCCTGCAAAAGCCAGACTCGAAAGCCAACATCAGCCTGCCGTAGTGCATCGAAAGCAGCCGCTTGCTCAACATTCAGGCTAAGCTCGGGCTGAGCTAAACCTAAGGTCGGCCATGCTGGCATCGGTGCTTTTGCTGTGTGTTCAGGCTGAAAGCATTCGGCCAAGCCTTTTTCGCTTAATGCCTTTAATGCCTCGCGCGCAATCTGTAAGGCGCGGCAGGTGGTTTCAGATAAGCCCTGCGGATGTGCCTTTAATAATTGCCATGCCGCTAACTGCTTTGGCGCACGACCCAGGCCGTCCTCGCTGAGTGCTAGGCCGCGCGACGTTAATTGCCAGCAAAGCTCAGGCGCTGCACGCAAAGGCTCACCTTGGCGAATTAAGGCCGGCACCATCTGCGTAATAGCATCGCCAATGGGGTGCTGATAATAACGCGCAGCCCATAGCGCCAACTGCCAAAGCGCGGCATTAAGCGCGGGCTCGCTATCAATAACCTCAAGCACAGCTCGCATCTTTGTCGATACCACATTGCTCTCTGCCGCCTCATGCAACAACCAGCCAATAACCTCGCGACGACCAAATGGTGCACGCACGCGCACACCCGGCGGCAGCTCGTGCGACCCAGCAGGCAGGCTATAATCGAAGCCATGGCGCAGAGGCGATGGCAGGGCAAGATGAGCAATAGGCATGGCGCGCAGACTAGCACTCTGGCCGAGCTCTCAGCTAGCGCCTCTTCCTAGTACTTGCATGCAGTACTTGGCTAAACATCGATCATCGCCTAGAATGCGCGTCCTTGTTGAGCTTGGCCGCAACGAAGCGATGTTTGCGGTGAGCCAAGAGAATGGCCTGTTGTCGTACCTGTGCGTTTGCTTCAACTGCCTGTAAAGGCAAACAAAAGCCCGTCAGGATCGCGACACATCCTTAACCCGTTCCTTGATTTAGGTAAACATTATGCGTGCTGATATCCATCCAAAATATGAAGAAGTCAAAGTCACCTGCTCATGTGGCAATGTCTTTGAAACTCGCTCAACCATGGGCAAAGACTTCCTGATCGACGTTTGCTCAGCCTGCCACCCGTTCTACACTGGCAAGCAGAAAAGCATCGAAACTGGTGGTCGTATCGACAAGTTCAAGCAACGCTTTGGCGGCGCTCGCAGCTTCAAGAAGTAAACTGCGGCAGCCACGCCCCGCGTGGCTCAGAAAAAGGCGGGCACCTTTCAAGGGCTCGCCTTTTTTTATTGCTACAATCGCCACGATTTTTAAGACTCGGATGCCTCAATGAAGCACGCACTCGAAACGCTACTTGCCGCGGCCCTCGACACATTACGTCAGAGTGGCCTATTACCGGCCGATTTTCAGCCCACCCTGCAGTTTGAGCGCACTCGCGATCCTGCACATGGCGACTGGGCCAGTAATATCGCGCTGATGTCAGCGAAAGCCGCAGGCAAACCACCGCGCGTGATCGCTCAAGCCATCATTGACGCCTTACCCGCCAACGACGCCATCGGTCGCGTTGAACTGGCAGGCCCTGGCTTTATCAACTTCTTCTTAAATGCCAACAGCCGCTTTGCCGCCATCGACTATATTTTGCAAGACGCACAGGCCTATGGCTCGCCCAATATCGGCAATGGCCAACGCGTGCTGCTCGAATACGTCTCAGCAAACCCTACAGGCCCAATGCATGTCGGCCACGGCCGCGGTGCAGCCTATGGATCAGCCCTCGCCAGCCTACTCCGCGCCACCGGCTATTCGGTCGATACCGAATACTACGTAAATGACGCCGGACGCCAAACCGATGTGCTCGCAGTATCGGTGTATTTGCGCTACCTCGAAGCCTTGGGTGAGACTGTTGCCATTCCTTCGCGCGCCTATCCTGCTGAGTACATCATCGAGTGCGCTACCGCCTTAGTCGCTCGCGATGGCCGTGCTTACTTCCTGCCATATGCCGAGCTAATGACCGGTGTTTTGCCCGACAGCGCTGATGATGGCGATGCAGCGAAAGCCATCAAAGAGGCACATATCGACTCGCTAATTGCGCGCGTGCAAGCGGTATTGGGCGCAGGCTATCGCACACTGCAAGACTTCGCGCTCGACACTCAGCTGGCCGCCATCAAGACCACGTTGGCGGCATTTAATGTCTCTTTCGATGCGTGGTTTTCTGAGCGCAGCCTGGCTGAGAGCGGCGCTATTGATTTGGCCATTTCACGTCTGCGTGAACGCGGCCATGTCTATGATAAAAATGGCGCACTTTGGCTGCGCACCAGCGCCTTGGGCGATGAAAAAGATCGCTGCATGGTGCGTGACAACGGCGTCCACACCTACTTCGCTGCCGATGTCGCCTACCACTTAAATAAACTCGATCGTGGCTATGATGTGCTCATTGATGTCTGGGGCGCCGATCATCACGGCTACATCGCGCGCGTCCGTGCCGCCATAGAAGCTCTCACCGGTGAGGGCGATAAATTTGTCGTCGCGCTGATTCAGTTCGTCACTTTGTCATCGGGCCGAATGGGTAAGCGTTCGGGCAATTTTGTCACGTTGTCGCAGCTGATTGAAGAGGCTGGCAATGACGCCACGCGCTTCTTCTATCTGTCACGTGCACCAGAACAACACCTCGAATTTGATATCGATTTAGCGCGCTCGCAGTCCGCTGAAAACCCGGTGTATTACTTGCAATACGCGCACGCTCGCATCGCCAGTATTTTCCGTGAATGCGCTACACGCGACCTGAGTTTCGACGCTGCTGCAGGCCTCGCCGCATTGCCATCACTCGCCGATGCCGGCCTCACCGAACTGGTCAAACGCCTTGATGCCTGGCCTGATGCCGTTGCCAATGCGGCCCGCCAGCAAGCACCGCACCAGCTCGCGTTTGCCTTGCGTGAACTCGCGCAAGAATTCCATAGCTATTACAACACCAACAAAATGTTGGTCGATGACAGCTCACTACGCCACGCCCGCCTAACCGTGAGTTTGGCTGTGCAAAAAGTCTTAGCCCACGGCCTAGGCTTACTCGGCGTAGCAGCACCGGAGC
This sequence comes from Perlucidibaca sp., assembly GCA_041612115.1. GTDB lineage: Bacteria > Pseudomonadota > Gammaproteobacteria > Pseudomonadales > Moraxellaceae > Perlucidibaca. The sequence continues at coordinate 10,132 of JBFJJU010000044.1, read as the reverse complement.
GGATGTAAACCTGTGGCCACCAACTCACGCCGACCAGCCTCTGGCGCCACTCGCAATGGCGCTAGCAAAAGCAAATCGTCCGCCGCTAAGCGCCCACAAGGCGCTACGCGCAGAACAAAGCAGGCACCACCACGCCGTCGTATGCCGCCGGGTCGTATTGTCCTGTTTGTCCTGCTAGCAGGCCTACTTGGTTATGGCCTCTGGACGTTACAGCAGCGCCCAAGCCAAGAGGTTGAAGGGGTGCCAGCAGCACTTAGCAGCCTAGACGAAGCACAGCAATCTGCGCCTGCAACAAAAACACCTGAGAAAAAGCCGGCTGAGCGCTTTGAGTTTTACGATATTTTACCGAATCAGCGCGTACTGCCTTCGCGCACACCAGATGCTCGCAGTGCGCCGCGACCACAAGCAAAAACCCCATCGGTTACATCCTTGGCTAGCGAGCAGTCATTGACTCGATGGCTTCAAGTCGGCGCATTCCGTAATAGCGCTCAGGCGAATGAGCGCCTAAGTCAGCTCAAGTCGCTAAATATTCCCGCGCAACGCCAAAGCGGCTTCGATGCTCAAGGCAAGCCGTTAGCGCGCATTGTCGCCGGCCCATTTGACAGCACCCGTCATCTAGCTGATGCGCGCGCACGTTTGGCTAGCGAAGGCCTCGATGCCATCCCCTTAAGCAGTCTGGGAGACAGTCAATGACAACTATTTTATGTGTACGCCGTGGTAACACTGTCGTACTCGGTGGCGATGGCCAAGTATCGCTTGGCAATACTGTAATGAAAGGCAACGCGCGCAAGGTTCGCCGCCTCTATAAAGACCAGGTAATTGCAGGCTTTGCTGGCGGCACAGCAGATGCTTTCACCTTATTTGAATACTTTGAAGCGAAACTGGAAAAACACAGCGGGCACCTAGTGCGCGCCGCTGTCGAAATGGCCAAAGACTGGCGCACAGACCGCACGCTACGCCGTCTCGAAGCACTGCTCGCCGTTGCTGACCATAGCGCCTCACTCATCATCACCGGCAATGGCGATGTGCTAGAGCCAGAGCACGGCATCATCAGCATTGGTTCCGGCGGCAACTATGCCCTCGCTGCCGCCCGCGCCCTGATGGATCACAGCGAGCTAGACGCCGAAGCTATTGTCCGCTACGGCCTGCAAACGGCTGGTGATATCTGCGTCTTCACCAATCATTCGCACACGCTAGAACGCTTGGATTATTGATCATGACTGCGATGACTCCGCGTGAAATTGTTCACGAATTAGACTTACACATTGTTGGCCAGCAAGCCGCTAAACGCGCCGTTGCTTTAGCACTGCGTAACCGCTGGCGTCGCCTGCAGCTGCCCGAAGCCATGCGCGCCGAAGTAACGCCAAAAAACATCCTGATGATAGGCCCAACCGGCGTTGGTAAAACCGAGATCGCTAGGCGTTTAGCGCGCTTGGCAAATGCACCATTCATCAAAGTCGAAGCGACAAAATTTACCGAAGTTGGCTATGTCGGGCGTGATGTCGAAACCATTATTCGCGATTTGGCTGATATGGCGCTAAAGCTACAGCGCGAGATCGCCGTGGCCGATGTTGGCCAGCGCGCCGATGAAGCTGCTGAAGAGCGCATCCTCGATGCCTTGCTTCCGGGCCCAAGCGGCAGCGAATGGCAGAAAGACGCTGCGCCGCCAACCGATAGTGCCACCCGCCAGCTCTTTCGCCGCCGCCTACGCGCTGGCGAGCTCAATGAACAAACGATTGAAATCGAGCTCAGCCAAGCTGCCCCAAGCGTGGATATGATGACACCCCCAGGCATGGAGGACATGGGCAACCAATTGCAGAAAATGTTTTCTGGCCTCACCGGTGGTAAGAAAAAAACCCAACGCCTAAGCATTGCCGAAGCCTATAAGCGCGTGCGTGAAGAGGAGGCTGGAAAACTCGTTAATGAAGACGATTTGAAAGCCAAAGCCTTACACTCAGTGGAGCAACAAGGCATTGTTTTCATTGATGAAATAGACAAGGTGTGCCGCCGTGGTGACAGCCAAGGCGCTGATGTCTCCCGCGACGGGGTACAGCGTGACTTGCTACCACTCATTGAAGGCTGCAGCGTAAATACCAAATATGGCATCGTAAAAACTGACCATATTCTGTTTATCTGCTCCGGCGCTTTTCACCTTGCTAAACCATCAGATTTGATTCCTGAGCTGCAAGGCCGCCTGCCTGTCCGCGTTGAACTCAGCGCGCTAACACCAGCCGACTTCGAGCGCATTTTGACTGAACCGCATTGCTCACTGACTGAGCAGTATGTCGCGTTATTGGGCACTGAAGGCCTGAAACTTGAGTTCGCTTCCGAGGCCGTGGCCGCACTGGCTAAAGTTGCATGGCAGGTCAATGAACGCACCGAAAATATTGGCGCACGACGTTTGCACACGGTGCTGGAGCGTCTTCTTGAAGGCATTGCATTCGACGCAGCCGACCTCGCCCTGAAGCAGGCTGGTGCAACGCTGACCATTAGCGCAGAAGAAGTCACTAAACACCTCGGAGCCTTGGTTGAAGATGATGACTTAAGCCGGTTCATTCTGTAACACCCGGCTGCTTAACTAGAAAGACTGCAACGCCTACATGAACGTAGGCGTATGACGAGAGAACAAGACTATGAACGCTGCCGTGAAGTTACCCACTCAAGATACTCCAGACACCAACACGCGCATTCGTGCTGGCATTGGCCGCTATCGCGCTTGGAGTCGTCATGGCAACTCCGCTCTGGCTACTCAAACTCTCGCCGTACAAGCCCTGCAAACTGCGCGTCTACGCCGCACTCACCACAGTTTATTGGCCGACAAACGCTTCGCCCCCATTACCGAGTTTTTTCTCAACGACATCTACACCGGTCTTGAGCTCGATGAATTAGCCCGCGAAATCGAGAAAGCCCTGCCAGTGGCCACGCGCCTGCTGCCTGACTCAGTCATGCGCACCGCCGCTATAGCTGTCGAGGCCAATGCACTCACCGGTGAGCTAGATGAAGCCGTGGCGCAAGACTTACTCGCTCATGGCATCGAGACACCTAGCGATGACGACATGATTGCCAGCTATCGCCGCCTTGACCAAACGCAAGCGCGCCACAGACAAATGCATTTGCTACGCGAGCTAGGCCTTGGCCTTGATCGCTATGTGCGCTCACGCCTCATTACCGCCACCTTTAAAATGTCCAAAGGCCCAGCGCATCTGGCTGGCCTTGCTGGCCTCTATGACTTCATGGCTACCGGCTTTGCCGTGATGAAGCCAATGAAATCCGTAGCAGGATTTTTGGATGTGTTCTTGGGTCGCGAACAGCGTATCCTCGATAGGCTTGCGCAAGGCGCCAGCGACCCTTTTGCAGTAGACGATGACGAGCCCTCGGCATGACAAAACGACCTTCCTTACCTCCCGTTAATGGCCCGCTGGTCGGCGGCGCTGCCACCGGTGAGCAAACTCACTTTGGCTATAAAACCGTAGCCGCCAGTGAAAAAGCTGGCAAAGTTGCCGAGGTTTTTCACTCGGTTGCAGCCAAATATGACGTCATGAATGACCTGATGTCTTTAGGCATTCATCGCCTGTGGAAGCGCTTTGCCATTGAGCTTTCTGGGGTGCGCCCGGGGCAACGCGTGCTCGATATTGCCGGCGGTACCGGCGATTTAGCCAAAGCGTTTTCACGCGAAGTGGGCGCTAACGGCCACGTCATTTTGGCCGATATTAACTCCTCTATGCTGCAAGTTGGCCGCGACCGCCTGCTCGACCAAGGCGTGCACGGCAATATGGGTTTTGTCCAAGCCAATGCCGAGTGCCTACCATTTGAGCCAGCTAGCTTTGACCTCATAACCATCGCCTTTGGCCTACGCAATGTCACCGATAAAAACGCCGCTTTGCGCTCGATGTATCAAAGCTTAAAACCTGGCGGTCGCTTATTGATATTGGAGTTCTCCAAGCCAATTTTCGAACCTCTGGCGAAGATTTACGATGCTTATTCATTCAGCTTACTGCCGGCCATGGGCAAGCTCGTCGCAAACGACTCCGAAAGCTATCGCTACTTAGCCGAGAGCATCCGCATGCATCCCGACCAAGATACGCTGAAAGACATGATGGTCGAGGCCGGTTTCGAGCGTTGCGATTATCACAATCTCACCGGCGGCATTGTCGCCCTGCACCGCGGCTTTCGCTTTTAAGCGGCCGCACAGGACTGTCCATGGCCTCGCTTCCTCTTGTCCTAGCCATTCGCGGCGTTGAAACACTAGTCAATCGCGCCCTGCAATACGACCCCGCTACGCGTCTGCGTCTGCGCGAGCTCAGCGGTAAATCGATTTATGTCGAGACTGAATCGCCGCGCTTTAGTGTCATGTTGCGCATTCAGGATGAACGCATTCGCTTGCTGCCAGAATCGACTGAACGCCCACACGCCACCATCGAGGCGCAGACCGGTGCACTGCTGAAGCTGGCCTTATCGCGCGACCTGCAATTGATTGGCGGGCCGCTGCGCATACATGGTCAGGTGCAGCTCATTGAGCAACTTCATGGCATTGCCAAACAGCTCGATATCGACTGGGAAGAACCACTGAGCATGCTTTTTGGCGACAGCACCGCACACGAGGTTGGTCGCCATGTCCGTGGACTCTTTGGCTTCGCACAAAAGGCCGCAAAAACCTTTCTGCTCAATAGCCGCGAGTATCTGCAAGAAGAACGTGAAGTCTTGCCAGTACGTTGGGAGATCGACGAGTTTGTTAGCGACTGCGATGATCTACGCGCCGACAGCGAACGACTCGAAGCGCGCCTCAAACGCGTGCAACAACGCCTGAGCAAACTGCAAGGATCGTCAACATGATGCGTCATCTTCCACGTTTATTAGTGCTGTGGAGCGTGTTTGCGCGCTATCGCCTCGATACCTTATTGCCACCACCACCCTCTGTTTTCGCACGCTTAATCATCATCGCATTCCGCCTGCATCCCGCTTGGTGGTTTGCAGGTGCTCAGGCTCGACAACCCGAGCGCATTCGTCTTGCCTTTGAAGAGCTTGGCCCGCTATTCATTAAGCTCGGCCAGCTCATCTCCACGCGGCGTGATTTATTGCCACCGGCCGTGCTCGATGAACTCACCAAGCTGCAAGAAAATGTGCCGCCATTTGCTGTGATTGAGGCCAAGGCCATTGTTGTGCGCGAACTCGCTCTGCCCATAAACGAGGCCTTTGCCCGCTTCGATGACGAGCCGCTTGCCGCCGCATCGATTGCTCAGGTGCACACCGCCGCGCTGCGCGATGGCCGTGAAGTCATCGTCAAAATATTACGCCCCGGTGTCGCCGATCGTATCCGCACCGACATGGCACTGCTGAAATCATTAGCCGAGATTGCCGAACGCCAACTCGACCTGCGCGTGATCCCGCTAACGCGTATCGTCAACGACTATGAACGCACTCTGCTCGATGAAACTGACCTCGCTCTAGAGGCCGATAACACGCGACAACTGCGCGCTAACTTTGTCAACTCACCACTGTTTTATGTACCCGAGATTTATCACGCAAACGACAGTCGCGAGATCATGATCGCCGAACGCATTGAAGGTGTGCCGATCAATGATCATGCGACATTTGAGCGCTTAGGCATCAACCGCGAACGCTTGGCAGAAAAAGGCTTAACCATCTTTTTCACGCAAGTATTTCGCGACAACTTTTTCCACGCCGATATGCACCCCGGCAATGTCTATGTTGAAACTGCCAACCCTAGTGACCCACGATTTATAGGCCTCGACTGCGCCATCGTTGGCACTTTACCTAGCGAAGATCAGCTCACCATTGCGCAAATTTTACTGAGCCTAATTCAGCGGGACTTCGGTCAACTGGTGCGCGTGGCAGCGACTGCTGGCTGGATTCCTGGTGGCGCCCCGCTAGATGTCATCAGTCGTGAGGTTCGCCGCTTGGTGGAGCCGGTGCTGAGCAAACCCATCGACCAAGTGCAGCTGGCACCGATTTTGGCAGGCCTTCTCGATATGTCGCGCGTGCACGGCCTACATATTCCGCCTCAATTGGTGCTGTTGCTAAAGACACTGATTCATGTCGAAGGCCTAGGCCGCGAGCTCTATCCGGCACTGGATATTTGGTCATTAGCAAAGCCGCTTTTAACGCAATGGATGAACGATCGCATCGGCCCAAAAGCTCTGCTTAAACGTGTCAAAGAAGACACACCGATCTTGCTCGCAGGCCTACCCGAATTACCTCAGCTCATTTTTGATGCGCTCAGCCAACAGCGCCTACAAGGCCAATGGCAGCGCCGTCAGCTCGATGCCCTCACCGCATTGCAGGCCGACTTACGCGTGGGTCGTCGGCAGGACTTTGTTGCATGGCTCGGGGTTATTGGCGGCGGGTTGATGGCCTTAGCCAGTGCCGACGCCCTGCCGTGGTCAGCACCGCCAGCGCTGCTTGGTTGGGGCATTGCCGTCGCAGCAATTAGTGCTTTTTGGCGTATTACACGAGCATAACGAAAGCCTGAGCTTTCCGTTATGCTCTACTGTATACAAACTGGATAGCGCGTCATGCGCTGCAATGAGGATGGTATGTCCTGGCTCGATGAAGTTCGATTTGATAGCGATGGTTTAATTCCAGCTATTGCACAAGACCACCAAACTGGTCGCATTTTAATGGTCGCTTGGATGAACCGCGAATCACTCGAGCTCACTGTCAAAGAGCAGCGCGCCATCTATTGGTCACGCTCGCGCGCTAAGCTTTGGCGCAAAGGTGAAGAGTCTGGCCATGTGCAAAAACTCATTGAACTGCGCCTAGATTGCGACGCCGATGTCATCACGATGCACGTTGAGCAAATCGGCGGCATGGCCTGCCACACCGGCCGCGAATCCTGTTTCTATCGCCGTCTACACGATGGCCAATGGCAAACCGTAGACCCCGTGCTGAAATCACCGGACGAGATTTACTCATGAGCGACTCTGACAAAAATCATGTACTGCGCGAACTTGCGCTAGTCTTAGCTGAGCGTAAAAAAGCCAGCCCCGAGAGCTCCTATGTCGCCAGTCTGCACCATAAAGGCCTAAACAAAATTCTCGAGAAAGTTGGCGAAGAATGTACCGAGACCATCATTGCCGCCAAAGATGCCGAGCGCAGCGGCTCGCTCGATGAGCTAGTCTACGAGACGGCCGATTTATGGTTTCATTCATTGGTCATGCTCAGCCACTTAGGCGGCCATCCCGATCAAATATTAGCGGAGCTAGCACGACGTTTTGGCCTCTCCGGCCATGATGAAAAAGCTGGCCGCGACACCCCTTAATTTTGCAAATGAACATGGCGCGCTAGCGCGAGGAGATATCAATGTTATCTGGACTGTCACTACCGCATATTTTGCTGCTGCTGGTAATTGTCGTGCTGCTCTTCGGCACCAGCAAATTAAAAAACTTAGGCAAGGACCTAGGCGGCGCGATCAAGGGATTTAAAGAATCAATGAACGGTGAAGACGAAGCAAAGGCAAAAGCGCCAGAGCAAAAAGTCACGCACCAGCCTCACGATCAGGTGCCGCCAAGCGACATTAATGCGAATGAGCCCAGCTCACACAAACGCAAAGACAGCTAGCACCTAACGAGACGCGCGCCATGTTTGATGTCGGCTTTAGCGAATTATTTGTCCTCGCGATCATTGCGCTAGTAGTGCTTGGGCCAGAGAAACTGCCTCATGCCGCGCGTATGGCAGGCGCTTGGATTGGCCGCATTCGTCGTACCATTATCAATGTGCAAGCTGACATCGAAAACGAAGTCGCTAGCGCTGAAATGCGTGAGCGTATTCGTAAAGAAATGGCCAAAGCCGAAGCCGCCAAGCAGCAACTGAGCACCGATATTATGCAAAGCTTGAAGGCTCCTGCGGCGCAAGCATCTGCAGCTGAGAGCGCACTAGACACTGCTGCGCCCGATACACCAAAGGCCGATAGCAAGGCCGCCGATAATGGCAAGTCCAATGACTGAGCAGCCCCCTCCCGAAATCCCTAGTGGAGAAATGCCTTTAGTCGCGCATCTCATCGAATTGCGCACGCGACTGTTGCGCATCATCATCCTGCTCATCGTGGTGTTTTTCAGTTTGGTGTATTTCGCCAACGATATTTACGCTTGGCTTTCAGCGCCGCTGCGCGCACTACTGCCTATCGGCAGCACGATGATAGCCACCGATGTCACCTCGCCATTTATGGCGCCATTTAAGCTGACATTTTTTGTCGCGCTGTTTGCCAGCGTGCCCTATATTTTGCTTCAACTTTGGGGCTTTATTGCGCCAGCGTTGTATCAACGCGAACGCCGCATTGCCATCCCATTAGTGTTCACCAGTGTCGTGCTTTTTTACGCCGGCATAGCCTTCGCTTACTTCATCACACTGCCCGCCATCCTTGGTTTTTTCACCCGTATCGGTCCTGAAGATGTTGCCATCATGACCGACATCAACCTCTATTTAGACTTCGCGCTAAAGCTATTTTTAGTCTTCGGTGTCACCTTTGAGATCCCCATTGCCGTGCTCGTGCTAATCGCTGCCGGCGTGGTTAGCAGCGCATCTCTTGCCGAAAAACGTCGCTACATCATTGTTGGCTGCTTTGCTGTCTCGATGTTCCTGACGCCACCAGATGCATTGTCGATGACCATGCTCGCCGTACCCATGTGGTTACTGTTTGAAGCAGGCCTATTTTTCGGTGGCATATTGGAGCGCCAACGAAAAAGCCACGCTAGCGAATAGCCCGGCGTGGCTTCGTCACACAACATCATCTAAACCTAATGTTGATGCGCGTGGCTCATACCCATTCGCATCAGTAAATCCCGCGCCAACGGATTACCATCCATGTCTGCTAAATCAGCCTGATCAATCAGCTGACTTGCCACCAACGTCTTCACTGGTGCATCCCATTGCCGCACAGGCTTAGCAGTACCGCCACACGCTAGGCTAAATGGCTGCTTCGGAGACTTCAGCAGACGCTCAAACTCAGCCGCTTGAGGCGCACGAGCCAACTCCAAGGGATGCGTAAAGCTCACTCCTTGTTTGATGTCTTGTGCCCAAAAAAGCACTTGCTGAATACGCCCTTGTGTTGATGCCTGCCACTGCCAAAGCTGACCTGGTGCCTGCATAGCGACATGCCTATTTTTCGCATGACTCCAGCGTGTCACTGCAAATACGGGTGGCAACGACCCACAGTATCCAGCGTCGGCAATCACTTCATATTCCACCCAACGCTGTGCATGAGCCGGTGCCATAAAGGCACCGGCCACAGACAACGCCAGCACGATCTGGCGAACCCTCATTACTTCACCATACTGCTGAGAAGTGGGTGTGCGTCAGCCATGACATGGAAAATATAACTTTGCTCTACCACTCCTCGGAATAAATGTGCGCCTGGACCTTTGGCAAAAATCATCACATCCTCACCGGCATGAGTCTCAGCCGATGTCGGCACCAAAGCCTCTTGGTGATAGTTCATATCTTTGGTATTGACGCTTGTGAGGTCGGCACGAGGATTGCTCAACGAGCCAGGCGTCATATCGGTTTTACTTGTTTTAGCACCATAGATGTCTTCACCAGCTACGCCCGCAGCAAAGCCTAAACCGTTGGCATAAAGCAGCGTGGTGTAGGGCTTACCTAGCAAATCAACAGCATCGCTGGTTTCAACATCGCCAGTGGCGCCATTAGCTTCACGCGTCAGACCTAAGATGGGGTTGTTACGAATTGGGTAACCACCAATCGTCAATGTGTGGCTATGGTCAGCAGTAACCACAATCAATGTATCGCTATCATTGGTTAATTCATCGGCCTTTTTGATAGCCGCATCAAATGCCTGCGAATCCTTCAATGCGCGATAAGCGTTACCTGCATGGTGTGCATGATCGATGCGGCCTGCCTCAACCATTAAGAAGTAGCCCTTTTGGTTCTTACTCAAAATACTAATGGCTTTGCCGGTCATATCAGCCAGTGATGGCTCACCCTGGGGCGACGCATCATTTTTACGATCGGCCTCAAAGTCCATGTGTGATGCATTAAATAAACCTAATACATGGTTAGTCGCTGCGGCATTCAAAGCATCAAACTGAGCTTTAGTTTGGACTACGGCCCCGCCCATGTTTGCAGGGTGCTTAGCCAACCACTCGGCTGTTAAGTCACG
>JBFJJU010000043.1:0-18928 GCA_041612115.1 Perlucidibaca sp. | reverse complement strand
GCTCGGCGTGCACCAGCTCGACTACAGTCGCTGAGCAGCAACCAAGCCACCCTACTCTTAGACATTGCCGCTGACTCACCTCATTTCGAAGGGCACTTTCCCTCGCTGCCGGTCTTGCCTGGCGTCACGCAAATTGATTGGGCTATTCAGCTCGGACGTGAGCTGTTTGCACTGCCCACAGTTTTTCTTCGTCTTGAGCAAATTAAATTTCAGCAAGTCATTGAGCCTAGCTCAACCATCACTTTAGAACTCAACTACGACGCTGAGCGCACCAGCATGAGCTTTCGTTTTAGCTCCGACAAAGGTAATCACGCCAGTGGGCGTGCTGTCTTTGGGGATGGATCTTGAACTGCTGCGCCGTTATTCCTGTCTATAACCACGGCGAAGCGGTAGGCCATGTGGTGCAGGCCATCCGCCAGCAAAGCCTGCATTGCATTCTGGTCGATGACGGCAGCGAACCAACTTGCGCGGCTGTTTTGGATGCCCTTGTCGCTAAGGATGATCAGCTAACGCTAGTTCGTCTCAGCGAAAATCAAGGCAAAGGTGGCGCGGTAATGGCCGGCCTTCGTCAAGCATTCGCCATGGGTTATAGCCATGCTTTGCAAATTGACGCCGATGGTCAGCACGCCAGTGACGACATTCCCGCACTACTGGAGCTGGCGCGCATTAACCCAAATATGCTTATTTCAGGGCAGCCCATTTACGACGATAGCGTACCTAAAGGCCGCCTTTATGGCCGCTACATCACCCATGTTTGGGTCTGGATTAATACGCTGTCGCTGAGTATTCGCGACTCTATGTGTGGCTTTCGTGTCTATCCGCTAGCGCCCGTAATAGCCCTACTTGAAAGCGTACAACTGGGGCGGCGTATGGATTTTGATATCGAAATCATGGTGCGCCTACATTGGCGTGGCATGTCTATTTTGCAGATGCCAACTAAAGTGGATTATCCCATCGATGGCATTTCGCACTTCCAAGGACTACGCGACAACCTACTGATCTCACGCATGCATGCCCGCCTATTTTTTACCATGCTGGTGCTTTTGCCTGTGCTGCTCTGGCGAAAAGCAGTTAACGCGAAGTTGGCTAAATGAGCAAAAATCAACATTGGGCTCAGATGGGCGAGACCACTTTTATTTTCGGCATATGGCTACTTTATTGGGTACATAAGCTGCTGGGGCGCTGGCCTTTTTTGATCTGCCTATACCCTGTTGTGCTTAGCCATTGGCTGATGCGTCCAGCATTGCGCGCCGCTTCGCTGCAGTATTTACAGCGCGTACAGGCGGCCACAGGCGCACTCGGCCATGAGCCAAACTGGCGCGATAGCTTGCGTCATATCGCACTGTTTGCCGAAACGTTGCTAGACAAATTGCTGGCCGTTTCAGGGCGCTACCCATACGACCAAGTCGCTGCGGAAGAGCGAGAAATTATCTATGCCGATGCGAAAGCCAAGCGAGGCGGCATCATTGTCACCGCTCATATTGGCTGCTTGGAGCTGTGCCGCGTGATGGCTGAAAAGCGTGCCGAAATAAAACTGAATATCTTGGTTCACACGCGCCATGCCGAGTCGTTTAACCGTTTATTAAAGCGCCTTAATCCAGACAGCGATCTACAGCTAATCGAAGTCACTGACATGGGTCCTGCCACCGCGTTACTGCTCAACGAAAAAGTGGCTGCCGGAGAGTACGTTGTTATCGCCGGCGATCGCGTGCCGGTCAGCTCGAATCGGACGGTCAGTGTGAGCTTTTTAGGTCACGATGCCTCGCTCCCTGTCGGCCCCTATGTCTTGGCCAGCCTACTTAAATGCCCGCTGTATTTACTCGGCTGCATTCATCAACGCGGTGGCTACACCGTACATTTCCAGCGCCTAGCCGAGCGGGTCGAACTACCGCGCAGCACACGCCAGCAAACACTCACTGCCTACGCTCAAGCCTACGCCGATGCGCTGACAGCACTGCTCATACGCTCACCTTATGACTGGTTCAACTTTTTCCCCTTTTGGGACCAAACCAATGACAAATAGCACCATCAATTCTAATCCCGTGTGTTTCGACGGCAGCCGACTGAGCATTGAAGATATTGCGGCGTTAGCCACGCAGGCACGACCAGCGCTGCTCAGCACTGCGGCCAGTTTTCGCACTCGCATCGCGCGCGGCGCTGAATTTCTCGATCGCTTGCTCGCCGAGGATGGTGTTATTTATGGCGTCACCACTGGTTACGGCGACTCCTGCACAGTGGTTATTCCGCCCGAGCTTATCGCCGAACTGCCGCACCATCTCTACACCTATCATGGCTGCGGCGCTGGTCGATACCTAACACCGGCAGAGACTCGTGCGGTCTTAGCAGCGCGCCTGTGCTCATTAAGCCAAGGCTACTCCGGCGTTAGCGTTGAGCTGCTCGTGCAAATTGAGCAGCTACTCATCAATGACGTGCTACCACTCATTCCAGCAGAGGGATCAGTTGGCGCTAGTGGCGACTTAACGCCACTGTCCTATGTTGCCGCCGTGCTCTGTGGTGAGCGCGACGTGTGGCATCACGGCGAGCGCCGACCTGCGGCCATCGTGCTCGCTGAACTAGGCATTAGGCCATTGCGCCTGCGGCCAAAAGAAGGTCTGGCCATCATGAACGGTACCGCCGTGATGACTGCATTGGCTTGCTTGGCCTGGCAACGCGCTGATTATGTCTGCCGCTTAGCTACTCGCCTGACGGCCCTAAACGTCTTCGCTAACGCCGGCAATGCGCATCACTTCGATGAAACGTTGTTTTCTGTGAAGCCTCACCAAGGTATGCAGCATATCGCTACCCGCTTACGGGCAGACCTTGCCAGTGACCGACCGGCGCGTAATGAGCAACGCCTACAGGATCGCTATTCGCTGCGCTGTGCACCACACGTCATTGGTGTGCTCGAAGACACACTGCCATTCTTCCGCACCCTGATTGAAAATGAGCTTAATAGCGCTAACGACAACCCCATCATTGATGCCGAAGAAGAGCGCGTTCTTCATGGTGGGCATTTCTATGGTGGCCATATCGCCTTCGCTATGGACTCGATGAAAAACACTGTTGCCAATGTTGCCGATTTGCTTGATCGACAGCTTGCGCTATTAGTAGATACGCGTTTTAACCATGGCCTACCGGCCAACCTTTCTGGCGCTACAGGAAGTCGTGTGGCAATCAATCATGGCCTCAAAGCATTGCAAATTAGTGTCTCCGCTTGGACAGCTGAAGCACTGAAATTAACCATGCCGGCTTCGGTTTTTTCGCGCTCAACAGAATGCCATAACCAAGACAAAGTCAGCATGGGAACGATCGCTGCTCGCGACTGCTTACGCGTGCTTGAGCTGGTCGAGCAAGTGGTAGCGGCCATGCTTATTGCCGCCCGCCAAGCACTCGCCCTGCGTGTTCGCCAAGAGCCTACGCTGGCTGTGCCCGAGGTGTTAGCCAGCATGCACGCGGCATTGGCCGAGGACATCGAATTGGTCATTGAAGACCGCGCGCTCGATGCTGATTTGCAGCGTCTTATACAGTTGATTCATCAGCGCCATTGGAGCCTCTATGAAACCTGATCTCAGCCACAGCATTGAGCTACAACCGGCCTTTCACGACCTGGATCCGATGGATATTGTCTGGCATGGCAACTACGCCAAATACCTTGAGATCGCTCGCTGCGCGCTGCTTGCACGCTTCAATTACGATTACCCACAGATGCGTGACTCAGGCTATGCCTGGCCTATTGTCGATATGCGCCTGAAATATATTCGCCCAGTAAGCTATGACCAGCGCATATGTATTCGTGCTGAAATTACTGAGTGGGAAAATCGCTTACGCATCGACTACGTCATCACGGATGCGGTGACCGGCCAGCGCCTCAACAAAGCCCATACCATCCAAGTTGCCGTCAATATGCAGACTCGTGAAATGGACTATATCTGCCCACCGGTGCTCTGGGAGCGTTTGGGTGTTACGCCATGAAAAAAGTGTACTTACTACTCTTAGCTAGCCTCCTGTTCGGTAGCCTACCGGCTGCAGCAGCTGATATCGCCAGTGCCGTCCAAGCGCGCCTAGCTAACCCCGAGTTGCTACGTGGACAGTTTGAGCAAAGCAAATCGATTGAAGGCTTTAAAAAGCCATTGCTGTCGAGCGGTGAGTTTTTATTTTGGCGTGGCCATGGCGTTATTTGGCGTACTAAAAAGCCATTTGAATCCATGCTGACGCTAACACCAAAAGCGCTCGCCGCCAGCCAAAATGGCATAACAACTATGCGTATGGATGCCCGTAGCGAACCAACCATCGCTGCCATGAACGAGACTTTGTTAGCACTGCTTGCCGGCGATGTTGAAAACCTAAAACAGCGCTTTCAGTTAGAGGGAGAGCTCAACGGCTCGCAGCAGTGGACACTGCGATTAACGCCAAAAGATCGCGGTTTCACTAGCGTGATTAGCCGAATTGAGTTGAGTGGAGATCGTTACGTGCAACGCGTGCAACTGCAGGAAAATAACGGTGACACTAGCGTGATTCGTTTCAGCCAATCGAGTACATCACCGGCAGCAAATCCAGACGAGGTCAAATTACTTCGTGACTAAGTCTCAGGCGCTAAGGCGCTACGCACCGCCATTTATCTGGGCATTAGTCGTGCTAGCGCTGATCGGCCATCAATGGCAGTTCTGGCACAGTGCCCGCTTAGACACCAACATCATGGCGCTATTGCCCGAAGATGAGCAGCAGCCGGCTATTCACGCCAGCATGCAACGGCTAACGGATCTTGCCAGCCATCAAGTCATGGTGATGGTAGGTGCGCCGGATTGGGCCAGCGCTCAAAAGGCCGCGGCCATTGCTAAAGCTGAACTAGCACATGCGCCGAACCTACAGCCTGCCGCTATTACCCCAGATACATTACAGGATGCCATCGCATTTTATCAGCCTTGGCGCGACCGCCTGGTGACGCCTAAACAAGCGCAGTGGTTAGCCGATAGCAGTGCGAGTCAGCTCGGCATGTCGGCGCTAATGCAGCTCTACCAGCCCGGCAGCGCACCACGCCTAACGACTTGGCAGGACGATCCATTAGGCCTTTGGTCAAGCTGGTGGGGAGCACGGGCAGCCGAGCTACGTGTTCGTCCACGCGATGGTCTACTCTGGGTCAGCGGCGAAGGCCAGGAGTGGGTCGTGCTGAGCTACACTCGCGCGGGCTCTCCTTTTGCTGTCGATGGTGAAAGCCATCTGACTGATGCGCTTACCCAAGCACGCGCTCAGGTAGCCAAGGCCATCCCCTCTAGTGAGTTGCTCGCGACTGGCATACCACTTCATGCCGAGGCCGCCGCCGCGCAAGCCAGCCGTGAAATTAACACCATCGGATTCGGCTCTTTACTCGCAATTTTAGTACTCGTTTGGCTGACCTTTCGCTCACTACGCCCGATTGCTTTAGTCGCCTTATCGGTCTTGATTGGTTGTGCCGCCGCGCTAAGCGTCACCGCACTGCTGTTTGATAAAGTGCACCTACTAACGTTGGTCTTCGGCGCAAGCTTAGTCGGCGTTGCCGAAGATTATGGCTTTCATTATTTCACCGCGCGCCAAGGCCATCCTGCCAGCGAACGCTACGCGATATTACGACGCCTGATGCCGAGTTTAACGCTAGCGCTACTAACTAGCACGCTTGCTTATCTCGCGCTTGGCCTTGCGCCCTTTCCTGGCCTGCGTCAGATGGCCATCTTTTCCGTCATTGGACTAAGCGCGGCCTTCCTGACTGTTATTTGCTGGTTTCCATGGCTAGATCGCGGCGCACTACCGCTGCCACCCTTTGCGCGCCGTGTCGCCGACAGCCTGCAGCACTGGCCAACGTGGAAAGCTAATCGTCATGGCTTACTGGCGGCACTTGCATTGGCGCTACTAATTACCGGCGGGCTGGCGCAGCTTAACGCACGCGATGATTTACGCCAGCTGCAGTCATCACCTCCGCAGCTTATCGCTGAGCAAGTTAAAGCTAGCCGCTTATTGGGACTGCCCAGCCCAGCCCAGTTTTTCCTCATTGAAGGCGTTGATGACGAATCTGTGTTAAGCCGCGAAGAGGCGCTAAAACCTCTCCTAGACACTCTTATCGCCACCGGCCACTTAAGCGGATATCGAGCAGTCTCTGACTGGCTGCCATCTCAAGCACGACAAAGCCAACTCGCCGAGTTAAGCGCTAGAGCGGAGCGTGAGGCGGTTGCCATAGTAGCTGAGCAAACTGGTGAGACACTGACGCCACCACTGCATTCAACATCTCCCCTAACAGTTGCTACTTGGCTCGCAGGGCCAGCAGCAGCGAGCATTAACGGTCAATGGTTAGGTGATATTGATGGGCGTCATTACAGCATTTTGCTGCTGCAAGGACTTAGCCCGGCATCTCTACCAACATTAGTGAAAGTGGCGGATGACTTAGCCGGTGTGAGCTGGGTCGATATCACTTCGACGTACTCTAACCTGCTGGAGCGCTATCGCATCAGCATGACTTGGCTGCTAATTGGCGGCTACCTGGCTGTATTTGCTGCACTGTCTCTACGCTTTGGTCGTCAAGCTTGGCGAGCATTGTTGCCAACGCTACTGGGCAGCCTCGCCACACTTGCCGTGCTGGGCTGGTTCGGCATGCCCATACAACTATTTCATATCTTAGCGCTCGTGCTGTTGCTAGGCATGGGGGTGGATTACGGCATTTTTCTACTCGAGCATCCTGACGATAACTCCGCGTGGCTAGCCGTTGCTCTTGCGAGCATTAGCACACTGCTCGGCTTCGGTTTACTAGCGCTGTCCAGCACGCCGGCATTGAGCGCTTTTGGCTTAACCATGCTAGTTGGCGAGCTGATCATATGGTTTATCACACCATTTTTTCGACTAACTCTAAGGCCGCATAAGTAATCTCTTATTGTTTATTTTTCACACACGACACACTAAAACAAACTCAACATTTTTTAGATGCGCATCTGTATCATTAGCCTCGCATCGATCGCGCCGGACGCAATACAACGTTCAAAACCACATAAGGAAATGGAGCATCACATGCGTACAGAGCACACAGAAATTTTGATTATCGGCGCGGGCCCATCAGGCACAGTCGCTGCCGGCCTTTTACGCAAGCAAGGCCGGCAAGTCATTATTTTAGAAAGAGAAGAGTTTCCGCGCTTCTCCATCGGTGAAAGTTTATTACCGCAAAGCATGGCCTATATCGAAGAAGCCGGCTTTCTGCAGGATGTCATCGAAGCCGGTTTTCAATATAAAAATGGTGCTACTTTTGCGCGGGGCGAGCAGCTGTCATCTTTTGATTTTCGCGATAAATTTTCGGCAGGCTGGGGCACCACATTCCAAGTCGAACGTGCGCAATTTGATAATGTTCTGGCGAAAGCAGCCGCAAAAGCTGGCGCTCAAATTCGCTTCCGCCAGCAAGTAACTGCTGTTGATGTCAGTGGTGAAAAGCCTAGCGTCGAAGCACTCTCAGCAGAAGGCGAAACCTACCGCATCAGCGCCGACTTCTTACTCGATGCCAGCGGCTTTGGCCGCACACTATCGCGCCTACTCTCCTTAGAAAAGCCATCCAACTTCCCTAGCCGCACCGCCTACTTCACGCACATTGAAGATCGAATGGCTCCCGGCAGTTACGATCGCAACAAAATCCTCATCACGGTGCATCCTGAGCATAAGGATATTTGGTTTTGGACTATCCCTTTCTCAAATGGTAGATGCTCGCTCGGTGTGATCGCACCATCTGAGCATTTGCAGCGCTACGTGGGCAGTGATGTCGAGTGCTTACAAGCACTCATCGCAGAAACACCCTCACTAGCCAAGCTATTAGTGAATGCTCAATGGGACACGCCCGCACGTAAGTTGGCAGGCTACTCCTCCAATGTCAGCTCACTCTGGGGTAAAGGCTATGCCCTGCTTGGCAATGCCGGCGAGTTCCTCGACCCGGTATTTTCCAGTGGCGTCACCATTGCGGTGAAATCCGCCAGTCTCGCTGCAGCGGTCATTGCCCGCCAATATGCCGGTGAAACGGTGGACTGGCAGCGCGAATACGCCAATCCATTGAAAAGTGGCGTCGATACATTCCGCACCTTTGTTGAAAGCTGGTACGCCGGCGGTTTTCAAGATGTGGTTTTTTATGAAAAACAATCGCCTGAAATTCGCCGCATGATTTCTGCAATTTTGGCCGGTTATGCGTGGGACAAGAAGAACCCATATGTCGCTGACCCTCGCCGTTTGCATACGCTGGAGAAGCTGTGCGCCACTTGAGGCATTTACTTGCCCTACTAGCCGCACTGACGATGAGCGCCTGCATGCTGCTGCCGGCAGCACCGCCTTCGCGCCTACCTTTACTACATTTAAGCCCCAGCGATTTTGGCAGCAGCGTTAGCCTTTCTCAGCGACTGACGCTGATTAACGTCAAAAATGCTCAAGCCCAAAAGCTTAGCGGCGAGCGTAGCCTTGATAGTTTGCTTGAGATAAATGCTGAGGAAGTGCAAATGGCCGGCTTTGCCATCGGCCGCCGGCTGTTGACGCTACATTGGGATGGGAAAACGCTGAACGCCAACCAAGATCGCTTGTTACCCTGGCGAGCTGACCCTGAGCGTATCCTACGTGATATTCAACTAGCCTTTTGGCCATCTGCGGCCATCATTGCCACACTACCGAATGGCTGGACTCTTGAAGACAGCGACACTGCGCGGACGCTGTATCATCATGGGCTTCCTGAAGTGCATATCAGCTTCTCAGGCACGCCACGCTGGCAAGGCACTACGACGTTGGATAATCGCGCCGAAGGTTATCTGTTAAAAATTGAATCCACTATCCAAGCCTTATGACTATTTATCTCAATGCCATGGGAATCGTCTCAGCCCTTGGCAATAGCCAAGCCAGTGTCCGCCACGCTTTATTTGCGCTGAGTGCTTCTGGCGTGATGGCAAACGATGTCATTGTGCCCGGCCAATCATTACACCTCGGTGCTGTGCGCGAACCTCTCGTCGATAATAGCCTCTTGCCAGCAGCTCAGCGCAGCCGTAACAACACATTACTACTGACAGCACTTGCGCAAATTCGACCAAGCGTCGATGCCGCTATTGCCTGTTATGGCCCCAAGCGTGTTGCTGTTGTTTTAGGCACCAGCACCTCAGGCATCGGCGAAGGTGAAGCGGCCATGGTCCATCACCTCAACGAAGCTACGCCACCACCAGACTTTCACTTAAGCCAACAAGAGCTCGGCTCGCCGGCGATTATGCTCAGCCAACTGCTAGGCCTAGCTGGCCCCGCACTAGTTATATCTACCGCCTGCTCGTCGAGCGCTAAAGCCATGGCTAGTGGTGCGCGGCTACTCCTTGCTGGGCAGGCCGATGTCGTCATAACTGGTGGAATGGATGCCTTGTGCCGTTTTACCGTTGCGGGCTTTAGCTCACTTGAATCCGTAAGTGCTGAGCGCTGCCTGCCCATGAGCCGCAATCGTCATGGTATCAATATCGGTGAAGGTGGAGCGCTCTTTATCATGAGCAAAGCGCCGGGACCCGTGCGCCTCGCCGGCTGGGGCGAGTCCTCTGATGCCCATCACATTTCATCACCAAAACCAGATGGCAGTGGCGCAACTGCTGCCATGCAGGCGGCACTCACACGTGCAGGACTGCAGCCAAGCGATATTGATTACATTAATTTGCATGGCACGGCTACGCCACAAAACGACGCCATGGAAAGCCTCGCGGTCAATGCGCTTTTTGGCGCGCATCGGCCTTCTAGCTCTACCAAGCCATTGACTGGCCATACATTGGGCGGCGCGGGAGCGCTCGAAGCAGCCATCTGTTGGCTTACGCTTTATGAAAATCCTGCGGGCCAACTTCCGCCACACTGGTGGGATGGTGCCGACGATCCCGCGCTTCCTAACTTGCACCTTGTGACGCCCGGCGAGCAGCTAGGACGCTCGGTACGCTACGCCCTAAGCAACTCATTTGCTTTTGGCGGCAGCAACGCATGCCTTATTTTGGGGCAGCCTTAATGCTTAAGATCATTGACTGCGCCATGGCAGATTTGGTCCCGCACGCTGGCCGAATGTGCTTGCTGGATCGCGCCATCGAAGTAGATAGCGAAAGCCTTAGCGCCGAGCTGACTATTCGTGCGGACAATCCATTCATTCAGGCGGAAGGCGTACCGGGCTGGGTCGGCATTGAATACATGGCCCAGACTGTGGCCGCTTGGGCTGGATGGCAGGCCCGTCAACTCGGGCAACCACCGCGCATTGGCTTCCTGCTGGGAAGCCGGCGTTACGTATGTCACCAACCCTGGTTTGCTTTAGATAGTATTTTGACAATCCATGTGCAGCGTCAGTTTCAAGCCGACAATGGCCTTGGCCAGTTTGACTGCCGCATACACTGTGCCGGTGAGTTATTAGCAGAAGCCGCACTGACTGTATTTGAACCAGCTGACCCACAGCAACTTATCACCAGAGAGACTCCCTAATGCAATCTACCGTTCTAGTGACCGGCTCTAGCCGCGGCATTGGTCGCGCTATAGCGCTTCGCCTAGCGCGTGATGGCTACGATATTGTTTTGCATTGCCGTAGCCGTCGTGACGAAGCCGATGTAGTCGCCGACGACATTCGAGCGCTAGGTCGTAGTGTCCGTATTCTGCAGTTTGATGTAGCCGACCGCGAACGGAGCGGCAGCATCTTACTGGCTGATATTGAGGCCAATGGCTGCTATTACGGCATCGTTTGTAATGCCGGCATTGCTCGCGACAATGCCTTTCCTGCAATGCCCGGAGAGGATTGGGATGCCGTCATCCACACCAATCTTGATAGCTTTTACAACGTCCTTAACCCGTTAATTATGCCGCTAGTCCGCCGTCGAAAACCGGCGCGCATCATCACGTTGTCATCGGTGTCGGGCATCATGGGTAATCGTGGGCAAGTGAATTACAGCGCCGCGAAAGCCGGCATTATTGGTGCGACAAAAGCACTCGCCGTTGAATTAGCTAGCCGAGCTATTACCGTCAATTGCATTGCACCTGGACTAATTGATACCGAAATGGTCGATGAGCGTGTGCTCGAAGAAGCATTGAAAATCATCCCTGCCCGGCGCATGGGTAAGCCAGAAGAAGTCGCCGCCACTGTGAGCTTTCTGATGAGCGAAGATGCGGCTTACATCACACGGCAGGTCATTTCGGTGAATGGAGGTATGGTCGGATGAAGCGCGTCGTTATCACTGGCGTTGGTGCCATAAGCCCATTGGGCAATGATTGGCTCACGGTAGAAGCTCGTTTAAAAAGCGGGCTTAATGCGGTCCAAACCATGCACGACTGGGCTCGCTATAACGGATTAAATACTCGCGTTGGTGCACCAGCAGCAGCGTTCACGCTAGCTCCTGAACGCTATAATCGTAAGTCAATGCGCAGCATGGGCCGCGTTTCATTAATGGCTGTCCGTGCCAGCGAAATGGCGTTAGCCGACGCTGGGCTACTCGGAGATCCACTAGTCACTAGCGGGCGTATGGGCATCTCCTATGGCTCATCCGCAGGCTCGCCAGAGGCCATTGGCAACTTTGGCAAAATGCTTTTAGAGCACACGACCGAAGGCATTACAGCGACCACCTACGTGAAAATGATGTCGCACACTGCAGCAGTCAATATTGGCGTGTTCTTTGGCTTAACTGGTCGCATTGTCACTACCTCCAGCGCTTGCACATCAGGCAGCCAAGGCTTGGGCTATGCCTATGAAATGATCCAGTCCGGCAAACAAACGGCCATGCTCGCTGGTGGCTCCGAAGAACTGGATGTCACCAGCGCGGCGGTTTTCGATACGCTATTTGCCACCAGCATTAAGTACAACGAGGCGCCAGAGCTAACGCCCCGCCCTTTTGCAGCTGAGCGCGACGGACTCGTGTTAGGCGAAGGCGCATGTACCGTTGTGCTCGAAGAGTTGGAGCACGCTCAAGCGCGTGGCGCAAACATCATTGCCGAAATTATCGGGTATGGCACCAATAGCGATGGCCGACATATCACGCAACCCAACTCAGACACCATGGGCAAGGCGATGGAGCTGGCGCTTGAGGATGCTGGGCTACAGCCATCCGACATTGCCTATGTCAACGCTCACGGCACGGCAACCGACCATGGCGATGTGGCCGAGAGCCATGCCACGCACAAAGTATTTGGCTCACAAGTCGCCATCAGCTCACTGAAAAGCTATATGGGCCACACGCTAGGTGCTTGTGGCGCGCTAGAAGCATGGATGACGATAGAGATGATGCGTAGTGGTTGGTTCGCGCCAACACTTCATCTGCAAAACATTGACCCTCGCTGCGCCGAGTTAGACTATCTCATGGACGATGGCCGCCACATTGACACTGACGTGGTCATGAGCAATAACTTCGCCTTCGGCGGCATCAATACCTCACTAATATTTCAGCGCTGGAAAAACTAGCCATTACGCTTTATCGGCGGAGTAAAACATGATTCGTATACTATTTTTGGGCTTGATTCTAACGCTTGCTGCCTGTACATCGGTCAGCATTCAGCCAGCTCCTAGCATGGAAGTGCCCGCAGGCCTCAATCAATCGCAGGTAGAAAGCGCAATTCGCCAAGCCATTCTCGAGTCTAATCAACGCTCAGCGTGGTCAGGCGGCACCTGGGCTGTAGAGAAAAGTCAGTCGGGCCTCATGACCGTAGGATTACGTGTGCGGCAACACTATCTTCAACTAGATATTAGCTACGATGAGCACAACGTCACATCGCGCATTGTTGGCAGCAACAACTTAAATCAAAGCAAAAACTCTATTCACCGCAAAGCGCTTGGCTGGCAACGGCGTTTAGATAGCTATATCTATCGTCGTATCGCTCAACTGAAAGCTAACCACTAAAAACTACTCAAGGAAGACCACTATGCGTTCACTACTTTTGCTTCTCATTGCTTTATCTACTGCGGTCGCTCAGCCCGCATTTGCACGAAACACCACGCTTAACCTGCCACTCGCAGACGTTATTGCCATGGGCCAAGAGACTGGCAAACTAGATGGCTCTGTTAAGTTTTATCTTGCCGGACAGGCCACACCGCCAATTAAGAAAACCTTTGGTAGTGATATGTCGAATAAGAAAACAAATGGCTTCAACAAGGGTGATGAAGAAGCCTGTCGTTGGGCCGCACTTTCGGCACTGATCAGCTTTCAAGGCTCAGCTAAACGGCATGGTGCTAACGCAGTGACAAATATGACGAGTTATTACCAGCAAAATGAGACTCGCGACAGCAAGACCTATGAGTGCCATGCGGGCACATTCGTGGTCGGTGTCACACTCAAAGGTCAATACGCCAGCGTAAAGCGTTAACACGAACTGACAATGACTCAATACAAAACCTAGGACGCCCTCCATGAGGGCAACCAGCTCAAACGTGTTGCTTAAGCCGACCAGCCGGATAGTTACCAAGAACTTCAGACAACAAAAAGCCCGCACATGGCGGGCTTTTGGGGGCTTTCTGTTTCATATGGAACCATACAAAACTATGTAGATGGTGCGCCAGAGAGGACTTGAACCTCCACGCCTTGCGGCACCAGAACCTAAATCTGGCGTGTATACCAATTTCACCACTGGCGCATCGGCGCGCATCATAGCAGAGCCGATTGCTAGCTGCCATGCAGGCGGCATAATTTTTTTAAAATCTTGCCGCCAAGCAGCTCACTCAGCGGCAAGGCAGTTACGAAGCCCGCATGCGCCTTGTTTTCACCGTGCCACGAATATTCGCCACCACTGTTGCGGCAAAAGACCATAGCCCCGACTCATTGGGCTTGGGCGCCTTGCCGTTGCCCATGCGATGCAGTTGGCGCGTGTACCACGACACCTCCATAATGGCCATGCGATCGACCATGCCAATGCCCGTCTTAATAGGCTTAACGCGAAAGCGCATTTCTTCGCCCGACAGCAAGCGATTAGCGGCATCTGGCTCAATGGCTAACGGACGCCCCAAGCCAATCAAGTCCAGCGCACCTGAATCTAGCGCTGCTTGCATGACCGCCAAAGTACGAAAGCCACCCGTCACCATTAAAGGCGTGCTGATGTGTTGGCGCACAGTTTCGGCAAAGCTTAAAAAGTAAGCCTCACGCTCAATGGTCGAGGCTTTAGCGCCGGTCATCGCAGGAGCTTCATAGGTGCCGCCAGAAATTTCGATCAAATCGATGCCGGCATCAGCCAAGGCCTTAATGGTGGCCAGTGATTCTTCCTCGGTAAATCCACCACGCTGGAAATCCGCCGAGTTCAACTTGATGCCAATGGGGAAATCCGCACCAACCTGCGCACGCATCGCGGCATACAGCTCTAGTACAAAGCGGCGGCGCTTCTCTGGCGTACCACCCCAGCCATCTTCGCGCACATTATGGCGTGGTGATAAAAACTGACTGACCAAATAGCCATGCGCACCGTGAATTTGCACGCCAGCAAAGCCAGCTTTTTTAACGATGCCTGCGGCATTGGCGAAGCGCGCAATGGTGTCGAGAATTTCAGCCTCGGTCATCTCGCGTGGCGTCGCAAAAAACGACTGCATCTCAGCTTTGAACGGTATGGCCGAGGGCGAAATGTTTTCGCGATTCAAGCCTTTTGGTGACTGCTTGCCAGGATGATTAAGCTGCACCCAAATGGCTGTGTCGTAGTCGCGGCCAGCATCAGCCCACTCTTGCAATAGCGGCAAATCGCGCTCGTCTTCAATTACCACATTACCTGGTTCGCCTAAAAAGCGGCGATCGACCATGACGTTACCCGTCATTAGCAAGCCCGTGCCGCCTGCCGACCAACGCTGATATAAGCGCACCAAGGCTTTAGTGACGCGATTATCCATGGTGCCCATGGCTTCGCTTAAGGCCGACTTCGCAAGACGGTTCGGCAAAGTAGCGCCATTCGGCAGCGTCAGGGGAACAGCTAAAGACAGGGACATGGTCGAGCTCCGATAAAAGTGAGCCCGAGTATAGACTATGACTTAGGCGCTGCGTATGGCCGACAAACCGGCACGACTAGGCACATCGGCATCGCCATGCAAGCCAATCAACGCATCGCCCATAGCCTGCTCACAAGCCAATGACAACGTGCGAGCATCTCGCTCAGCCACTGCTTGCACTGGCAAAAACTGTACATCTACACGAATGCGCTCACCTGCTAGCACATTGAACAAATGCGGCACTAAATCATCGTTGCCAATAAATGGCGCTAATGGATGCAAAGCATCACCCTGGCGATAGCAAATAACGATGGGCTGAACCTTGCAGTCGGTATCGCAAGCAACGGCGAAGAGCTTAGGGAAAAAGCGCTGCACGCGATGGCCATCGGTAGTGGTAGCTTCAGGGAAAAACAGCACACTACGATTCGCCGCTAGTGCTGATTTCATGGACTCTTGCACACGCGCTGAGTCACCCGAACCCCGCTGAATAAATAAAGTACCCACAGCCTGCGCTAAACGCCCAATGAGTGGCCATTTCGCTACCTCAGCCTTGGATAAAAAATCCACCGGCGCGATGCCGCCGAGCACAGGAATGTCCATCCACGAGACATGATTGCTAACCCACAAACTCACGCCAGAGGCCGGCGCGCCATGCACATTAACATCGAGATTTAGTCGCGAAGCCAGCCCATGCAGCCACCAGCGCACAATAGGTCTATGCCATGATTTTGGCTGTGTAAAAAACATGCCAGTGAGAAATGCTAACGTGCAGCCTGTGAGCAAATGCAGGGCAATAAGCAACAAACGCCATAATAGGCGCAGGCTAAATGGAGGTGTTTGCATCACGGCGGGGTGCTCGCGTTTACTTCGGGGTGTTCGTACTCGGCTCACGGCATCCTACATTTAAGCGGTCTTTAAGAACCGTTGAGCATACCGCCCTGCCATCGCTTGTACATCTAATAATATGAAGACATCGGCGCAGTTGAACTCTGGGTCCCAGCAAGCTTCTCCACCAATCTGGCAACCCATGCGCAAATACGCCTTGAGTAATGGTGGCAAGCTGACACTGCCAACCATATCGCTAGAGAGCACAATTTCGCGTGCTGGACTAACGCGTAACTCATTGGCAACAAAGTGCTTCTCACGCAATGTTGGCATCACACTGGCCAAGGTTGTGCCGCCATCAGCCAGACTGATGCTGGCGCAACCGATTAGATAGCTAAAGCCTTCACGCATTAAATAGTCGGCCATGAATGACCAGAGCACCGTAATGGCACCGCCGGAGCGATAGTCCGGGTGCACACAGGTACGGCCAATCTCCAGGATACGCCCAGGCAAGTTTTCTAACGCGGAGACATCGAACTCATTGGCAGAATAGAAGCCGCCGGCTAAGCGTGCCTGCTCTTGAGTAAGTAATCGCGTGGTTGCCACCAAACAGTCATTAGCGACGTCATAAACTGTGATGTGGCGGCAAAACAGATCATAGCGATCATTATCAAGGCCATCGAAGGCTACGCCGTATTCCATCCCAAAGACCTCTGCACGCAGCACTTGTGCTGCACGTAAGGCATTGGGGGTATCGGCAAAGCGGGCTTCTAGGATAGGCTTCTGGCGCACTGCCTCGACCGGTGCTGCAACCTTGGCTTTCTTGCTAGCCTTCTTCGCAGCTTTAAAGCTCAAATTGCGCAAGAGTGACATAGGCATTGAAACCAGTGCTGGGACACGACGAGTAGTCATAGGGCGGCTCTTATTTGTCGTTTTCATGCACGCAGTGTCTTATCTAGCCATGTCGGCAAAATGACAAATAAATGACAATTAGGTGACAAGCCATCAGGGCTACCACCGCAGCAATAGGAAGCCACATGGACCTCTCGCTCAGCGCCTTAGCACTCTATGCCGCCACCGGCGTATTCTCGGGCTTTTTAGCGGGACTGCTAGGTATAGGCGGCGGCATGATCATTGTGCCCGCCCTGCTCTGGAGCTTTCATTTGCAGGGCATTAGTCCTGAAGTCTCGACTCACATGGCCGTTGGCACTTCGCTCGCCTCTATTTTACTGACCTCTGTTAGCTCAGTGCGCACTCATCATCAGCATGGAAATGTTGACTGGCCACTCATGGCAAAACTCTCTATTGGCCTGATGATCGGTTCCTGGTTCGGCGCGCAAATTGCGCATGCCATGCCTGCTCGTACCTTGCAGATTATCATCGCGACTTTCGCTTTATGGACCGGTCAACACTTGCTGCGTGGGCGCAAAGCTCAGGCGCAAAACAAACCATTTCCAGGCACGGCTGGCACTATTTCGGCGGGCAGCGTCATCGGCACCGCGTCAGCCATTTTCGGCATTGGCGGCGGCAGCCTAACCGTGCCATTCCTCGTGCATCACGGTATGCGCATGCAGTGCGCCGTTGGTTCAGCTGCCGCCGGCGGCTTCCCCATCGCACTCGCCGGCAGCTTAGGCTTTCTTTGGGCAGGATGGTCAGAGCCAGACCTACCCGCAGGCAGCACCGGCTTTATTTATTGGCCAGCACTGCTTGGCCTCAGCGTTACTAGCTTGATTTTTGCAAGCCTAGGTGCTCATGCAGCGCAACGCCTACCTGCCGCACAATTAAAACGCTTATTTGGCATTTTGTTACTCGCGGTTGGCGTACAATTTCTATTCGGCTTTCACTAAACCCTTCGATCGCACTAGACAAAAACCATAAGTACCATGACCGAAAAGCACTCCCTAGACACGCCAATAGAAAGCTACGACCCCGAGCTCAGCGCTCGCGTGTACTGCATCCCAGAACAACAAGCACTGCGCATTAGCGTAGGCTTACTGCTCACGCTATATGCACTGATGTTATCCACCCTACTGCCACAGCCTGCATGGATTTTCATTGCTGCGCCCGTAGCATATGGGCTAGTCCACACCGTGCTCGGATATATTGAAGGGCGTAAAGGCTCATCGCATCGGCTAAGTGGCAGCATTAGCGCGCTAGATATTGCCTTGCTGCTGCCCACACTGTGGTTCGATCCACTAGCCAGCACCCCAACGCTTTTACTGGTTGGCCTATTTTTTGGCCTCGCAAGCCTGCGCCATCGCAGCATCACATTGACCAAGCTAACCTTATGGATGCTGGCACTGGCCGCTTTAACTCTCATTATTCGCGCAGTAATAAAACCCGAGCTAGCCATACTGCCTCTGCTGGCTAACGCCGCTGTGTTAGTGCTTCTGTTGGGTTTAGTCATCATGTTTCGCCATCACAGCATGGACCTACGCAGCATTGCCGACTTAGCACCACACGATGATAAAGAGACCGGCCTAGCCACTCGCTCAACACTCTACGCCGCCGCGCAATTACTATGGCCTCTTGCGCATCGGCAAAATATGCCCGTCTCATTGCTATACGCCGTAGTCGATCCCGAGGCCACGCTAAACGATGCCATTGCCAGCAGGCAGCTAAGCACGGAGCTAGCGCAAACCATGGCGTCGGTGGCTAAGTCACAATTACGTGGCTGCGATATTTTAGTGCGCTACGATCGCCTACGTTTTGTTTTTATCTTGCTTGATTGCCCGCATAAACACGCTGATGAAATTGCGCAACGACTGCAAACTGCTTTTCAACAGACTCTGCAAGCAACAGGTCATAGTGCTCAGGCTCACATCAGTGCAACCTGGCTACCCACGTTGCCACTTGCACTCGACCCTATGCTCTCAGCGTTGCATAGCGCCCTAGATCGAGCGCGTCAACGCGGCCAAGCACATGCTGGAGCAATTTTTACCAAGCCTGAGCAGCCGCGTTAAATGCAGTCTCCCCTAGGCCAGACTATTGTCCGACAAAGTGCAAAAAAATCCTGTTTGCGCATAATGCAAATCGGTTTACAGGGTGTTATGATGCTCGCGCTTTAAGCCGTCAACCGCTGCCGCAACAGCCTGATTGGTCGAGAGCATTCGAATTCGTTGTTCTAACCTGAGAGATACTTATCATGCAAATCAAAAAAGTTGCTATTTTAGCCGCCGTTGCTGC
>JBFJJU010000042.1:0-19252 GCA_041612115.1 Perlucidibaca sp. | reverse complement strand
CCGAATTTGATACACCACAATCGGATCGCCTCATAACTGACAGAGATGCCCTTCTCTGCCAGTAAATCTTCGATGTCACGAAAGCTCAGGTTGAATCGATAGTAGATCCAGACTGCATAGCTAATGATGCTGGGATGAAAACGGTGTCGCTTGTAGGTACTCATACGCGAATTATCACAAGCGGCGAGTTAACTTGTCAGTACCCTTCCTAAGCCTCGATGGGTTTTCGACGAACCAGCAAAAAATGCACCACCATGAAAATGGAGTAACACTTTACTGCCAGACAGAACATGCGGTGTGTGGCGCTCGCCTTGAATATCACCGAGCGAGCAAGGCTCGATCAACACATCTTGACGAACCTTAAATAACCCAGCGCTGGCCTCCATCACTTGACGCAGCAGGACTACAGGTAATGGTAACGTGCTCATGAACTTAAAACTGGTGCGCAGACTCAGTCTTAAGGCACGTCTGGACAACATCTCGGACATACTCATGCCGACTCTCCATGCGAAATAGCCGATTTCTTAGCTGGCTTTTTAGTCATAATTTTTGTGCTTTTTTTAGCAACATCAGCCAAACCTTGTAAGCGCTGCGCGTAACCTTGACGGGCGTCATGATTTATTTTCTTC
This sequence comes from Perlucidibaca sp., assembly GCA_041612115.1. GTDB lineage: Bacteria > Pseudomonadota > Gammaproteobacteria > Pseudomonadales > Moraxellaceae > Perlucidibaca. The sequence continues at coordinate 18,623 of JBFJJU010000042.1, read as the reverse complement.
AAGATGCCATCGTCGCCCAATAAACGTCGACTCGTTTGCTGTAGCCATCCCGGCACGATGCTGTAGGCCGCAGTGACATGACGCAAATAATCTGGCACCGCAACATGCAAGCGTGGCTTCTTTAAGACATCAACGATCGCATCGGCTACTGCCTCCGGCGTTACCGAGGGAATAGCCCTGCTCGCTTCATCAGTACCAGCTGTCAGCTCAGTAAGTACTTTAGACGGCATGATCATAGAAAACTCTACACCGCTATCGCGATACTCACCTGCCACAGCTTCAGTCATACCGACAACGGCAAACTTTGTACCGCAATACACTGCAGCGCCTGGTATAGAAAAACGTCCAGCCAAAGAAGCAACATTAATAATGTGGCCTTCGTTACGCGCAAGTAGACTCGGTAAAACCGCCTGCATGCCATGCATCACGCCACGAAAATTAATGTCAATTTGCGCATTAGATAGCGCCTCAGGCTCATCAAGAAAATAGCCCATAGGCATAATGCCGGCGTTATTTATCAACGCGTAAATAGGGCCTAATGCATGCTCTGTGCTGGCAATAAAGCCACGAAATGATGCAGAGTCGCGGACATCCAAATATGCCGAAAATGCACCAATTTTTTGCGCAGAAGAAGCTGCCAAGTCAGCGTCGATGTCACCGATGCTGACCTGTGCACCCTGTGCAATCAGGGCTTTCGCTGTAGCCAAACCAATGCCGCGAGCACCGCCAGTAATAGCAATGACGCGACCGCTCAATGAGTGTTGTTTGCTCATAATGTCTTCTCTGATTGGGTGATGTATTCATCCAAGTTAAACTGCCTGAGTTGGCTACGCATAGCCAAAGTACTCCACGGCCAAACGGTACTATTGCGACCATTTTTATCGATGAAATAACTACTGCAGCCACCGGTATTCCACACTGAGCCGGCTAATGCTTTTTGCACCTTGTCATTAAACTCGGCCATGCGCACAGGATCCGCCTCGATGACCGTAATGCCTTGTTGACGCGCCTGCTGTAGCGCATTAATGATGTAGGTCAGCTGCGCCTCAATAATGATGAAGGCCGATGAGCTCACAGCAATATTCGGCCCGAACATGAGAAAACCATTTGGGCATCCAGCCACCATGGTGCCCATATAACCCTCAGGACTACCCTGCCAAACTTCGGCCATGCTACGGCCATCTCGACCATGTATGCGCTTGGCAATCGGTGGTTCGGCAACCTCAAAACCCGTACCCAAAATAATTACGTCAACTTCATGGCGATTACCCAACGTGTCGATTAGCGTATTGCCCTCAACACTCGCCAAAGCTCCAGCGACTACATCCACATTTGGTTTGGCCAGTGTCGGATACCAATTACTCGACTGCAAAACACGCTTGCAGCCAATGACATAATTTGGCGTTACTTTCGCGCGCAATGCCGTGTCTTTAATAGCCGCACGAATATTCCAAAGTGCCAGTTTTTGAAATTGGCGCATGGCTGCAGGGCGCTGCATGCCGCCATTCAGCACTTCAAAAATAGAGTAAATTGCGCCACGCATTGCCATTTGAGTCACTGGTATATGCTTAAAGACTCTCTGCGCTATTGTTGGTAACGGCTGATCCATTTTCGGCAGCACCCAATGTGGTGTGCGCTGAAACAGTGTTAATTTCTGCACATCAGGCTGAATCTCCGGCACAAACTGAATGGCTGATGCGCCGCTGCCGATCACCGCCACACGCTTATCGCTAAGATCAACGTCATGACGCCATTGTGATGAGTGAAATATCTCGCCAGCAAACTCACTCAAGCCATTAATTGTCGGCAATACAGGCTCATGCATCGGACCACACGCCATAATCACAAAACGCGCAATGAACACGCCTTGATTTGTGTCTATGCGCCAGTGCTTTTCGCTATCGCACCACTGTGCTTTTAGCGCTTCATGCTGTAACCGTACATACGCACTGACGCCATGATCATGTGCGGTAGTCTGTAGATATGACTTGATCTCACGCTGACCTGCAAAGACGCGGCTCCATGAGGGATTGGGCGCAAAAGAATACGAATACAACGCTGATGGCACATCACATGCGCATCCAGGATAGGTATTTTCACGCCACACACCGCCTAACTCCGTGGCTTTTTCCAGTAGCAGAAAATCACTAATACCAGCCTCTAGCAACTTGATTGCTGCACCCACACCCGCAAAACCACCACCTAAAATTATCACTTCCACAGAAGTACTTTTCATATACGTGACCAGCATCTCATATTCGGAATACAATGTCAGACTATGAACAAATCGTCAATTAATGCATTGCTCGTCAGCCAAAGAAATCTCCGATAAGCTTGCTCTATGACTAAAGACACTAACTTAAGCCGCGCCGAACGTAATCGCATTCAGCTGAAAGCCGACATTGTCGATGCTGCATTTGCTGAGTTTTCTGCGCAGGGTTATCACCAAACGGCTATTGCCGACATTGCTCAACGATTAGGTGTGGGGCACGGTACTTTTTACCGCTACTTTGATAATAAGCGTGACATTCTTGATCACGTCATTATTGATACCATGGCGCAAATTACAGCACTGTTAGCCGCTGAAAATGCGCCAAGTGCTGTTAGCTCTTTAGCCGAATATGAAGTGCAGTGTCGACGTATCGCCAAGAACTTTGCTCAATTTGCTAAAACCAATCCGAATGCATTACGCCTGCTGCTATTAGAAGCAACATCAATTGACGCAGCCATGACCCAACAGATCTTTGGGCTACTCGCTATGGCAGGGAAATTTACATCAGGCTATTTAAGTAATGGCATCGAGCGTGGATTTCTATGCAGTAACTTAGATACGGTTGCTACGAGCCAGGCCATCGTAGGGGTGATTTTAGCTGGTGCAATTGCCTACCTCGCCAATCCTTCGGCACCTGATATGCTCGACCGTTATTCAGACGCCGCCGTGCGCCTAATCATCACAGGAATGCGACAAAACTAAGGAGCATTGTCAAACATGACCTTGGGATACTCGGACACGAGGTAATAACTTCATACCAGCGATGATCAATTGGTCGTGACTTTGCCAAGCATGCGTTGGCAAATGCGAAAACGGTGGTGACAAAAATCGATGTATAACCTGTGATTTTATATGCAGATTTATGACGGCCGCACTGCCTAAGAGTGAGCATTGGCGTGGGTTTGTGCGGATTTGTGAGTAAACGTGCCGAAAACACTTTTGACTTTTAACGTCGAAATGGTTGATGTGAATTTTCAGCCCGATTATTGGCGTATTGCTCCGTATTCTGCAAACTCATGATACCCAGCTTCTTTAAAGCAGCTCCATATGAGCGTAGCTTGTCTGTAACGACTTCCCTAGGCCGCCCATGCTGCTTCATTAAGCGCTTGAGTACTTTCAATGCTGCATGGCGATCACGTCGTTTGGTAACCACAGCATCAAGCACCACACCTTCTTGATTGACCGCGCGCCACAAATATCTGACTTCACCATTAACTCGAACGAACACCTCGTCAATATGCCAACGCCAATGTGGCCTAATGCTTGGAGACTTTGATTTACGACGGATCTAAGCGGCAAATAATGGCCCGAATCGATTCCACCATAGACGGACTGTTTCGTAGCTGGCGTCAATTCCTCGCTCATGAAGTAAGTCTTCGACTTGTCTTAGCGATAGTGGGTAGCGGACGTAAAGCATTACGACCAAACGGATAACATCAGGCGAGAACTTAAAGTAGCGAAATGGACTTTTCATATCGCTACCCTACCCGCCTGCGATTTCCTTTGACACTGCCGCCATAGGTAACGCACTTCGCCATTAACTCGAACGAATACTTCATCAATGTGCCAGCGCCAATGCGGCCTTAAGCCTGGGGATCGAGATTTACGACGGATCTCAGCGGCAAATATTGGCCCGAATCGATTCCACCAGAGGCGAACCGTTTCGTAGCTGACGTCAATTCCTCGCTCGTGAAATAACGCATCACGACCAAAAGAATCAGACCTAACGCTGAATAAATTAGCGAATTTTACTTTTCATATCGCAAGCCTGCCCGCCTACCGCGTCCATTTACACTGCCATTAAACTAGAAAAATAAATGGCTCAGCTCTTCTCGAGGTATGCGCGTGGGACGATACTGCCAATGCTGATAAATGCTGTCTTCAGAAAGAATTTTCTGCGGCGGCCCATCAGCTGACAGCCTTCCTTCATGGATAAGCAAACCGCGATCACAATAGTGCAGCACCTGATTCAAATCATGCAGAATCGCTAATACCGCAAAATCTTGCTCCAGGCATAAGCGCTTCATTAGTGCTAAGAGGTGATGTTGCTGCCCCAGATCTTGAGCCGAAGTAGGCTCATCAAGCAATAAAACTGGCTCTTGAGAGGCCTGACTTAGCTGCAAAAGCACACGAGCAAGCTGCACTCGCTGACGCTCACCACCCGATAGTGATGGATAGAGCTGCTCACTCAAATGCAAGCAATGCGTCACATTCATCACTCTGCGGACATGCTTTTGCCCTTCGCTCATACCTAAACTCAACGGAGTCAGCCCCATTTCCACAACCTCTTTGGCAGTGAATGGAAAGCTTAGTTGGCTAGCCTGAGGCAACACAGCAATATGCCTTGCACGCTCTAATGCTGGCCACTGACTCAGAGGGCGACCATTAAAACTAATCTCACCGCAGTAGGCCTGCTCACCACTAATGGCTTTTAAGAGTGTGGTTTTACCTGCGCCATTGGGGCCAATAACTGCAGTAAACTGCCCCGGCGCTAACGCTAGCGACTCGACATGCAAGCGCACTTTGCCACCGCTTTTACAGCTCACATTTTCCATTACTAACATTTACGCACCCCAATGCTTGCGTTGCTGCATCAGCAAGGTAAGAAAAAATGGTGCACCTAAAAGTGCCGTCACTAGACCTACTGGCAATTCCGCTGGCTGCACGATTGTGCGTGCGGCAAGATCAGCCCAGACCATAAGTAAAGCGCCACATAATGCTGATAACGGTAGTAATGAACGGTGATTTGGCCCAGTTGTTAAGCGTACTAAATGCGGCACAACCAAGCCCACGAAGCCAATAACGCCAGTAAAAGCGACAGAAATCCCAACACCGACGGCTGTTAATATGATGAGCCTAAGCTTTAAGCGCTCAACCTCAATACCTAAATGTCGAGCTTCCGCTTCACCAAGCAAGAGCGCATTGAGGGCTGTGGCATGCCGTTGAAATAAGGTCATCAAGATCAACACGCTAACGCAGCAAATCCAAATACCTGTTGATGACGTTGCGCTAAGCGAGCCCATTTGCCACAAACTCAGATCACGTAATTTTTGATCATCGCTAAAGTAGCTCATAAAGCCGATGGCCGATCCTGCAAATGCTGAAACAGCAATACCTGCCAGCAACAGAAACAATACTGAAGTCCCCGAACTGGACTGAGCCAGGCTATAAACCAGCATGGTAGTTAACAAGCCGCCGACAAAAGCGCCCACAGGCAATGTCCACAAACCGTGGTCGTCTACAAGCCAGATAATAGCGATAATTGCGCCAACCGCTGCGCCAGATGACACACCAATAACACCGGGATCGGCCAAAGGGTTGCGAAACAGCCCCTGCATCACTGCACCACACTGAGCAAGCATGGCACCCACTAAGATCGCCATAATTAGTCGCGGCAAACGCAGTTCAACGACAACGACCTGCTGATACGCCTCAAGCGTGCTTGTTTGCGTCCCAAAAATTTTGTCTATGACACTACTTAAGCTCGCCCAGGCAGGTAGATCCATCGCACCATGAACTAAGGAAAGTAGCGCACTTGAAGCCAGCAATGTAACTAGCACAAAGGCTACCGAGTAAGGACACCAACGCATTAGCGAAGCGCTTGCTTAGTTAGCGTTCGAGCCTGCAAAGCCTTTGTCACCATCAATGCTTGCGATATAGCCTCTGGGCTTATACCTGAAATCAATGCTGCGCCATCTACAGCAACTACATGCGACTGCACACCAGCTGGCGTATTTTTCAGAATTGGATTCGCACCCATTAGCTCATTTACTGCATTACTATGATCACGACCTATCACCACGATAAGCTCTGGCTGAAGTGACACTAGCGACTCAGCAGATACCGTTTGGTAGTTTTTAAACGTCGCAACATTGCTTGCCTGAAGCAGCGATATAAAAGCATCACCACTGGTGCCACTCCCCGCTAATCGCAACTTGCCTGGGTCCATACTCAACAACACAGCAACACGCTTACTAGTTAATGGCCACCGCTTTAATTCCGCCAGCTCCTTATTAATACCAGCAATTAAACCCTTGGCCTGAGACTCGCGATCAACTAATACGGCCAGTGTCGAAATATTATTTTTAAGCTGCGCTGCAGTATGTGCCATCGGCAGCTGAGTTACTGACACTTTTGCTTGCTTCAATGCCGACAGGACAGCGGGCGGTCCCATAAACTCACTGCCAATTACCTGTGTCGGCCTCAAATTAAGCAAGCCTTCTGCAGATAAGGCTCGATGGTAGCCAATATTTGGCAACTTTCGGTAGTCACTGGGCAACTTACTGGTGACATCAATTCCAATTAGTTGCTCATCGGCTCCCAGAGAAAATAGTAGCTCTGTCACAAATCCGTCCGTGCTAATAAGTCTCACCGGTGCCTCAGCATTAGCTGATACAGGGATACTGGATACTACAATGGCTACAAATGCGCTCAATATTTTGGCTTTCATGGCTGTGCTTCCATCAGGATGTGCGTGTTAGTAATACCCTGCTCGCTAAGCAAGCTAAGAAGTTTAATTAATGGCTCTACTGGCGCATTTTTATCAGTGGCGACATTAAATTTTATGTCGCTACCTGCCGCAGTGATTAGCGCAATGAGTGCCGGCTTAACATCCTGCCAGTCACGGTAGCGATGATCATCAATGCCCCAAAATGGTGGTGTACTTTGCAAGCTAATAGTGACCGTTTGCTCAGATATCGTTGCTATTTGTGCCTTGCTATCACTGACTGGAATATCAACAGCGACGCTAAACAGCTGGCTATTGGCAGTGAGCAGCAAAAACACGATGACAATAAAAATGATGTCTATTAATGGCGTCAGCTCAAATGAGGCGCTCAGCGTGGGCGCTGGTTTTGCACGAATCATGCTAAAGCTGCCGTACAGATGCCGGCGCAACGCAGGCTGTGAATATTCAAAGCGTGCTCGCAGCTACTGATTAATTTATCGACCCAGAGTTGGTAGAGGTAAGCGCCAAGCAAAGCCGGAATGGCAATAATCAAACCACAGGCCGTAGTTTTCATAGCAAGACCTAACCCATCCGCTAGCAGCGATGGATCGATGGGCCCAGCGTGTAGTGCTAGGCTATCGAAAACCTGTATCAGACCCAGCACCGTGCCCAACAGACCGAGCAATGGAGAAACGATGGCAATAATATGCAAGAGGCGAATGCCTGCCGCTAAATGCTTTTGTTGGCCATGTAACCAAACACTAAGAACCTCCTCACGAGTGGCTTTATCTTCGTCTTTGTAATGCACCATGACATTTAGCCCAGCACGCTTTAAGCGGCCAGATAACGTGTATGAGCTCAATATCGCCAAGCGCTCCAGGATAATCAAAGAGGCAATCAGAGAGCATAAAACTAATGGGTAAAGCATGGGCCCGAGCTGCTGCTCTAATGTTGAAATCATGATGTAACTCTAGATAAAGAAACGGCACTATTTGCGTCTAAAAGGATTGGTTTAATTCAAAGCAAATTCGATAGGAATGCGGACGCGCGACGGCCTACCGACACCACTGACCTCATATGGCCGAAAGCGCCAATGTGATACCGCTGTCAATGCCGCACTATCTAGCACTGCAATGCCAGAGCTACGTAAAATCTCAAGTCGCGCCTGCTTTCCTTTTGCATCCAACTCGATATCAACCCACACCGTGCCCTCTTGGCCACGCTTACGCGCTACAGTTGGGTAGCTCGGCGGGCTAGGCGGACTAACAAACTTAGGCTCCGTCATTTCAACTAACTCATGAACACCTAATGCCGATACTGCTTGTAACGTTGCATCACTGCGCGTGGCCCGCGCTGGCAATGCTGGTGGTGATTCAGGCGCAGGCAGCTGCTCTGGCTTACGAGTCATTTCTACGGACTTATCAGTACGAGTTACTAATTTGGCTTGCGGCGAAGCCGTTTGCACGGGCTTGGCAAGTGCCTTTTGCGGCGGCGCGGTGGCGGGCATTGCCGTAATAGCAAAAGACAACACACTCGGACTTGCTGGCGCCTGAGTTTGCAATTGCTCTTGTGCAAATAACGGCGAACTCACAAACCAGGCATGCAGCATCACAGCACATGCCCCGCAAATGACGCGCAGTGATAACAAGCTCAAGCTCTGTTTTGCATGCTTAGACACAGCAGTACCCCTTGGTAGATGCCGCAAGACTAGCAAGGACAAATGTCAATGTAAATACGAACTATTACTATTTACATTCGCACAACGAAGGGGTAGCGTATCGCCAATCTTGACAACAACGAGAGCTTGAAGACATGAATAAGTCGCTACATCTGCGCCCAGCCAATACTGGAAAACATCACCTCAGTACAGCAATTGCCTTGCTCGTAGGTAGTTCATTGCTAAGTGTTCCAGCCTTAGCCAATAGCGCAGCTGAAGCTGCCACCGGCAGCGCTACAACGCTGAAAAACACAAGCATATTCAAAAAAATGACTGTCAGTGCAACTCGCATGAACACCGACATTGATGATGTAAATCGCCCTATTGCCGTGATAGATCAAGAAACTATCGAGTCTATGCAGGCGCAATCGGTAGCCGAAGTAACTCGCTATGAGCCCAATGTCAGCATCGCAGGTGGCCCACGAGCAAATCAGCAGTCGGTCAATATTCGCGGCCTGTCAGATGAAAAAGTACTGCAAACAATTGACGGGGTACGCCAAGATTTCAACTCAGGCCATCGTCCACGCTACTTTTTAGACCCTGCTCTACTGAAGTCGGTTGAAGTAGTAAAAGGTCCAGCTAGCTCGCTGTGGGGCTCTGGAGCATTAGGCGGTGTTATCGCACAAACCACAGTGGATGCCGCTGATTTACTCAAGGCCGATCAAAATATCGGCGGTCTTGTGAAGTCCGGCTATAACTTCAATAACAACCAAACTGCGAGTACTGCGGCCATTGCCGGTCGCACAGACACGCTTGACTGGTTAGTGAGTGGTTATCTCCGCGACAGCGATGATCTAGAGCAAGGCAATAATCAAAAGCTAAATGACTCTGCATCTAGTGATACAGGCGTTCTGGTAAAAGCTGAATGGCAAATTGATGATGCCCAATCTCTGGGCATCAATATTCGCCGCGCTAATATTGATGGGCATGTACCCAGCAATGGCACTGCCGCAGTTGGCACGAGTAATTTCGTCATAGATCGCCAGCAACGCAGCGATACAGTGGCATTGGACTACGGTATCAATACAGCATCACCTCTGCTTAATGCCAAGGCCAAAATTTACCGCAATAGTGTAAGCATGGATGAGAGTCGCGTAAGTGATGGCCGCGCAGATAGCACCGAACAAGAAACTTACGGCATACAGCTAAGTAACCAATCCGACCTCGGCCGTGTAAGCCTGCTCTATGGCATCGATGGCTACCGTGAAGACTTTTCAGCACAGCGCTCGGGCACTACGCGCCCGCAACCACCTGAAGCTATCACTGAAGTCTGGGGTGCTTTCACGCAAGCAAATATCGAACTTAATGATAAATGGTCAGTGGAACTCGGGGCACGCTATGACGACTACAGCAATGAAGCAAATAACTTAGGTATTGAGCGTTCGGAAAGTGAGCTATCTCCTTCAGCGGCCTTAAGCTATAAAGCTACAAAATGGTTAGAAATGACCTTGCGCCATGACCGTGCATTCCGTGCACCGACCTCTGAAGAGCTATACACCACAGGCACCCACTTTTGCATGGGGCCAGGCTTCTGCAATACCTTTGTGTCTAACCCCAACCTGCGCTCTGAAAGTGCAGCAAACACAGAGCTGCTAGCAAAAATGCGTTTTAGCAATGTCATCGCGAATGATGAGCTTCAAATTAATGCCTCGGTATTTGAAAATAATGTTGATGACTTTATTGAGCAAGTTGTTACTGACCCTACTTTCTTTCCAGTCATGGACCCTGGCACTACAACCTACCAAAACGTCAACAAAGCCAAGATCCGAGGCGCTGAAATCGCCGCTAACTATCGCTTAGAAGCATTACGCGTAAAACTCGCTTACGGCCAAGTGCGGGGTGAAGATGAGCAAACAGGTCGCAGCTTAAGCAACATCCCTGCCGATACACTGACTGCCGACTTAAGCTATGGCTTTAACAATGAAGAATGGCGAACCGGCGTACGTATGACTAATGCGTCGACACAAGACCGCAAACCGACAACTGACGCCAATACATATAGTGGCTACACCACTGGTGACATTTACGCTACTTGGAAGCCCAAAGCATTAGACGCACTGAGCATTGGTGTAAATATTAATAACGTTTCCGATCGCTACTACCGTCGCGCCTTCTCTGAGCTCTATGAATCTGGCCGCGAAGTGATCACCTCCGTACGCTATGACTTTTAATCTGCTGCTTAGAAATCGAGATTCATATGAGTACAACTAATGAGAACTGCATAACCGGCGAGCAAGCCTTAGCGTTAATGCAAGTCCTAGCAACCTGGCAAAACACCACCACGATTATTTTGCATGGTGGTTGCGTGTTTGAGTTCAAAGGCGTCTTTCCGAAAGGCGACATTGCCGAGGGTTTTTATAACCTACGCAGCAGTGGTAACGGATTTGAAGGCCATATCAACCTTAAAGCCATTGCTCGCATTAGCTTTCAAAGCCGCGCTCATCGCGGCCGAGAAAGCCATGCTTTTGTTTTTGAGGACGCGCAGGAAGCTGTAATTTTTAAAGTTTTTCTCGGCCGCGATAAGCAGGGTGAATTGATCACCGAGCAGCTCAGCACCTTCAAAACCATCCAATCTACATGCGCACTACCCGCCAATTAACGGAGCATCATTATGAAAAATAAAGCACTAGAATCACGACTAAATGATGAGGTCATGGACTTTATTGGGAGCCGTAAAACACTGCTGCTTTCCTCAATGAAAGAGGATGGAACACCTTATGCGTCCTATGCTCCTTTCGCTATTGGTCAAGACTGCCTGTACCTGCTAATTAGCGAAATTGCCGTGCATGCGAGCAATCTTCAAAGCAATCCAAAAGCTTCTGTACTAATTATTGAAGATGAAGATAGCTGTCGTGAAGTTTTTGCGCGGCTACGAGTGAACTACAGCGTTGTCGCAGAGCATATTGCCGTCGATAGCGAAGCTTGGACGCTAGGCATTGAGACATTAGCTGCTCGCCATGGTGATCGCATCAATAACCTCAGCCAACTCACCGACTTCAAGCTCTTCAAACTTCAGCCTCAAGGCGGACGCTATGTTAAGGATTTCGGCCGAGCATACACACTAGCGGGGACTACGCTTGCAGGTGAGGTTGTTGATCATATGCGTGATGGCCATAAAGCCAGAGCAGTTGCATAAAAGCATACCTAGTTCAGCAGGAGATGAAGATGAACACGATGTATTTGACCAATGAAGTGCCCCATGAGCCAGCTGAGTTAATCGAGTTTCGCGTAGAACAACTAACGACATTACTGCGTCAAATGTCGAGGCTTTCCATACCCATTTCATTGAGGTGGGGGGCTGGCACAAGCCCCATTAAGCTAAAAGGTAGCTTAATCGAAGTGGTGCAAAAGGCTAACTGGCTCAAGCTTTATCAAAGCTCACAGCAGCAAGTACACATAGCCATCTCACATTTAGCTGAAATTGTTGTTAGTCCAAGCTCAAAAGATGGTGCTTTCACACTAATCGGCCAAGATCAGCAGGGAAATCAATGCCTCTCACTTCGCTGCAATGGTCGTACGAGTTTCGACCGCATCTGCTGGCAAAAGGCCATTCAGGCAGGGTGCCATAGTGAAGGCTGTAACTATGCATGCTGATTTAGTGGTACTGACAAGTTAACTTTCGAACTCAATAATCGGCAGTGTCAAAGCAATCTACGCCACTCGCGAAATGTACATCAAGAATTTCTTAAGCAGCTTCAGCCCGTCACTACCATTGATGCTGCATGCATGACCTTTGGATACTCGAACACGAGGTTATAACATCGTGCCAGCGATGATCAATTGGTCGTGACTTTGCCAAGCATGCGTTGGCAAATGCGAAAACGGTGGTGACAAAAATCGATGCTTCACCTGTGATTTCTTGTGCAGCTTTATGATTATTGAACTGCCTAAGAGTGAGCATTGGCGTGGGTTTGTGCGGATTTGTGAGTGAACGTGCTGAAAACACTTTTGACTTTTAACGCTCCGTATTTTGCAGCTTCGCAATGCCCAGCCTCTTCAGTGCAGCGCCATATGAGCGCAATTTATCTGTCACGACTTCCCTAGGCCGACCATGCTGCTTCATTAAGCCCTTGAGCACTTTCAGTGCTGCATGGCGATCTCGCCGCTTAGTGATTACAGCATCGAGCACAACACCTTCTTGGTTGACCGCACGCCATAGGTAACGAACCTCTCCGTTAACTCGAACGAATACTTCATCAATATGCTAGCGCCAATGCGGCCTTAAGCCTGGGGATCGAGATTTTCGACGGATCTCAGCGGCAAATATTGGCCCGAATCTGTTCCACCAGAGGCGAACCGTTTCGTAACTGACATCAATGCCTCTCTCATGGAGTATGTCTGCGACTTGCCGTAGTGATAGCGGATATCTGACATAGAGCATTACGACCAAACGGATCACATCGGGCGAGAACTTGAAGTAACGAAATGGATTTTTCATGCCGCGACCCTACCCGCCTGCAGTTTCCTTTGACACTGCCTCGCTACCCTACCTGCCTGCTGTTTGCTTTGACACTGCCCTAATATGAGCTCTTGCAATGATCTATCGCTTCGAAAGCGCTACATAGGTCGCTCTTTTCGTCGGTTTCCTTTGACACTGTCTACATAAGTGATAAGGTCATTGTAAATTATGACTTTGCACATATATTATTCATCAATAAATTTTACTTAAAGAGCATTGAAAATGAAAACAAAGATCTTAGGCATAATATTACTCTCAGTAATTAGTGCTAATGCGCAAGCTCAAAGCTCTGATAAAAGCTCATATAATAGCAGCTCATATGCTAAACAGTTTGCCAAAGACTCTGCCAATTCCAGCTACAAAAATAACAATGCATTTGGTAAAAGTTATACTAATAAATATGACAGAAAATCATCAGCCACCTCTACATGTAGAGCTAGTTCCCAAAGAAAACCAGGGCATAGCTGCACTTATGAGAAATAAGGGCACTGAAAGCCTAACTGTCCTACTCAGCAGTCATTTAGCAAGCCACCCTAAGCAACCTCTTTGGCCTATTTTAATCAGCTGTGAAGCATAATTAGCGTTCATTTAAGTCACAACTGCTGTGAGAAAATTCGATATCAGGCTGAGGCCCCACCCGCCCAAAGTTAAAAAGACTGGGCTTATTTCTCTCGAAATAAGCTATACAGTCGTCACCATACGTAATCGTCAAGTTCATTAGATCAATTTGCTTCAACTTCAGTGCAATGATCTCATGTTGCGAAATAAAACTCGTCATAGAGTTTAAATCTCTTAGATTCAATGATGACGGTGATAAAGCTGCCTGCGCATAGGAGCTCGCAGTCACTACCATAGTAGCCAACAAGCATTTAAGTAATCTCATAACACTGCATTCTCTCTGTCTTATAGAAAAGACTAGCAAGTCTTCGAAAATAGGATATCGGACATAAAGCATCACAACCAATGGTAATCCCCCCATTTTTAACGGGGGGGGGATTGCCCAATGGCCTATGTTGCAATAACTGAATTTTTCATGTCGCCACCTTACTCGCCTGCGGCTTCCTTTGGCACTGCCGCGCAGTTTGCTTCGCCTACAAACCTAGCCTTTCCCCAATACCTAGCAAAATTGCTATGCCCATAATCGCAAAAACAGCCGCTACAACACGATGAATCCAAGTCACCGGTAACGCGCTTGCAAACTTATTGCCTAGCAAAACAGCCGGCGCATTTGCGATCAGCATGCCTACCGTAGTGCCGAGTACAACCGCGAAAAAACTTTGATATTGCGCAGCCAGAGCAATCGTAGCTATCTGGGTCTTATCACCCATTTCTGCGATAAAAAAAGCCACCACGGTCGTACCAAAAACACCCCATGAGATAAACCTAGCATCGTCTTCATCAAGCTTATCCGGAATGAGAATCCAGATCGCCATAACGATAAATCCAACACCCAATATCCAACGCAGAATGGCGGCATCTAGTACATGAGGAATCCAAGTACCAAGGGCACCTGCCGCACCATGATTGAGCAGTGTTGCTACCAAAATGCCGAGAATGATGGGCGCTGGCTTGCGAAATTTGGCCGCTAGCATGAAGGCTAAAAGTTGGGTTTTATCACCCATTTCAGCCAACGCCACAATGCCTGTCGAGACGAGAAATGCATCCATAGTAATTCCTTGGCCAGATAGTAAAGACGATTGACTACAGCACCCATCTAGCCAAGTTGAGCGCACTGTAATCAAAGGTCTTGCCAAGCGAATACCGCTTACACCATGGCCTGCTGGCCAAGTATGTTGACGTAAGCCCCTTCAAGATGAAGGGCGGCTACTCCCCAATGAGTGTCATTAGATTAGCCATAAAATGGCTGCCCGTATAGACGAAAATATGGCGATCCATAGTAAAGAGCACCATACCTTTCAACCGCAAACGACCTACTCTCAAATGAGCTGCTTAGACTTCATCCATTTTGTGTATTCGGATGAAGGCCTGCTCAATTCGATATGCTATTCACTAGAAGCCAGACTCTCGACTTTCATAATGATGCCAAATGCGCAGAATGATGACTGCCTCTGAGTTTAGTGCGTACCTAACAACGTACTTTCCAAATATAAAGTCTCGAATGACTTTAGGCTCTAGCGCTAACGCCACTGCTTTCCCAATTTCTGGAAAAAGGCAAATATTGTCGATCCGAGCAATGAGCTCCGCGGCGACACGAGCAGCGGCGGATGGGTCATTTTTTGCAATAAATGCTCGAAGTCGAACTAAGTCCGCGATTGCCTGCTCCGAGTAAAGTAGCTTCATTGACCAGTCGTCGGTGGCTGAGCCTCATCAGTGCTGCCCCAGCTTTTCAGCCATTCGTGAGTAGCTGCACCGGATACCACTTTACCTTGAGCTACTGACTCCATAGCGTTTAGAGTTTCTTGCCATCGAGATTGCTCAAGTGTTTGGCGCTCAATAAACTCTTTCAGCGCCTCATTAATCAGCCAGCTTTTGCTTCTTTGAAGCTTGCCGGCTATAGCTTTTAAACTTTCTTCGATCTCAGGCTGAAGCCTGACTGTGGTTACACTCATAGTGAGTTCCTCTTCCCCATAAATGCAATGTAATACAATGCATTTATGCTATGCAAGCACGATCTCGGCATTGTCAAAGTAACCAAGGCAACGCGTAGAAACCTATGTTCTGCGTCGCTCAAGCAGCAAGCGCCTGCCAATCAGACATGGCTTCGCTTCGTATCAAGCGGTAGTTTTTCCGTGAGATTAAGTGGCGCTGATGGTCAAAGTGGTTATGGAATTGGGCGTGAATGGATACGAACTTTTGCAGTGATCTATCGCTTCGAAAGCGCTGCATAGATCGCTCTTTTCGTCGAAATGGTTGATGTGAATTTTCAGCCCGATTATTGGCGTACTGCTTCGTATTTTGCAGCTTCACGATGCCCAGTTTCTTCAGTGCAGCACCATATGAGCGTAGCTTGTCCGTAATAGCTTCTCTAGGCCGCCCATGCTGTTTCATTAAGCACTTGAGCACGTTCAGTGTTGCATGGCGATCGCGCCGTTTGGTAACCACAGCATCAATCACCACACCCTCTTGATTTACGGCTCACCACAAATATCTAACTTCGCCATTAACTCGAACGAACACCTCGTCAATATGCCAACGCCAATGTGGCCTAATACTTGGGGACTGAGATTTACGACGGATCTCAGCCGCAATTAATGGCCCAAATCGACTCCACCATAGGGGGACTGCTTCGTAGCGGACGTCAATTCCTTGCTCATGAAGTATGTCTTCGACTTGTCTTAGCGATAGTGGGTAGCGGACGTAAAGCATGACCACCAAACGGATAACATCAGGCGAGAACTTAAAGTAGCGAAACGGACTTTTCATATCGCTACCCTACCCGCCTGCGGCTTTCTTTGACACTGCCCAGTGGTGGACTGATTGCCAATGCGCCAACGGTTTTACTAGGTGACACATTTGCTAGCACACTAAAACTATTACCGTGCAAACCTCGCGTTGCGTCACGAAACGCTATCCCCTTAGATCAGCCTGCTTGGTGCTAGTAATTCAGCTAAATAGGCAGGATCTAAATCTGTCATCTCAATGGCCACCTCTAAAATAGGGCGCTTTTCAGCGTACGCCCGCTTCGCTATTGCAGCAGCGTTGCTGTATCCGATCTCACGATTTAATGCAGTGACCAAAATGGGATTACGCGCCAAATTTTCCTCTAGCACCGCGGCGTTAACACTAAAATCGGCAACCACAACGCTTAACGCTCGGCAACTGCCGCTGAGTAACTCGACGCTTTGTAGGAGATTGTGGGCAATCACCGGTAGCATCACATTGAGTTGAAAATTACCGGAGCCGCCAGCTAGAGTGATCGTTGTGTCATTGCCAATGACCTGCATAGCGGCCATCGCCACCGCCTCAGGCAATACCGGATTGACCTTACCGGGCATGATGCTGCTACCCGGCTGTAAAGCCTTAAGACTGATCTCACCGAGGCCGGCAAGCGGGCCACTGTTCATCCAACGCAAATCATTAGCAATTTTTAATAGTGCAACGGCTAGCGCCTTAAGCTGGCCGGATACTTCAACGGCTGTATCTTGACTGCTGAGTGCGGCAAACAGATTCTCGGCAGGACGAAAGGGCAAGCCACTTAAGCTCGATAGTTGCTCTGCAAACAGACGTGAAAATCTTGATGGAGCATTAACTCCAGTACCCACGGCTGTACCGCCTTGGGCAATTTGGCCAAGGCGCTGCTGACTATCGCGGATTCGGGCTGTAGCAAGCGAAAGCTGTGCTCGCCACGCCGAGAGCTCTTGCCCTAGACTAATCGGCATCGCGTCCATTAAATGTGTTCGGCCGATCTTCAGCTGCCCTGCGAGAGCCTTCTCTCTTGTTAAAATGATCGTCTCGAGGTTTTTTATCGCTGGCAATAACTGCTGCTCCAATGCTAGTTGCGCACTCAAATGGATCGCCGTTGGAATCACATCATTGCTGCTTTGGCTGCAATTGACATGATCATTGGGATGCACCGGTCTCTTTAGCTGCTGACTAGCCAAGCTCGCAATCACTTCGTTGGCATTCATATTTGTGCTTGTACCAGAGCCAGTTTGAAAAACATCAATGGGAAATTGCTCACTAAACTGCCCAGAAGCAACCGCCATGGCAGCGATGTGAATAGCCTCACCCATATCGTCATCGAGCAGATCAAGCTCTAAATTTGTTTTCGCGGCGGCGGCTTTAATCAAACCAAGGCTCGCAATAAACTGCTTGGGCATCACTAGCGAGCTAATGACAAAGTTATTCATTGCGCGCTGCGTTTGGGCACCAAACATGGCCTCTTGAGGCACATCTACATCACCTAGGCTATCTGTCTCTATTCGATACGCTGTGCTCATCACTGCCACCTCGTGTTATTCATTGCGCTCTTAGTGACTAACAGCTCATACCATTACTACTCGACTATATACTCACTGCACTCGCTCTTGGCACAAAGGTGCAGAACACGTTATATAGGTATAGCGTAAAGGTTCAGAAAATGAGGAGGTTGCTATGCATAATGCACATCACCGTATGAGTGAGCTGTTCAAGCAACTCGGCCTGCCCAATACTGATGCACAGATACAACGTTTTCTGGCGGAGCATCGACCCTTGCCAGCTAAATGCTTACTCGCCGATGCCGGCTTTTGGACAGACTCGCAAGCTAATTTTTTGCGCGAAGCCGTGGCACAAGACTCCGACTGGTCTGTCATCGTTGACCAACTCAGTCAAGCCTTACGCAGTGGTGATGATTAGCCACTACCAAGGCATCCTTATCGTGACAAACACGACTCATTTATGCGCCAGCTCACGCCATTGCCATGTATTACATAATCGTTACTAGCAAGTCGCTTTATCGGCTTTTTTATTACCTAGCTAATTGGACACTCCATTGAGAGTGAGCGAAGCTCTATCTACTTAGGTGCTTATTAGGGTTTTGACTAGCCTACACCTCTGTTCAATATCGCAATAAATCAGCGGGTAGTCGAGGCAAGAGCTACATGACAAATGAGCGCTTTCTATATGAAAACATCAGTCAGCGGCTACGAAATCAAATACTAGGTGGCAGCTACCATGTAGGAGAAAAGCTCCCGTCCATACGCCGACTCAGTCAAGTTTTCGGCGTCAGCATCAACACCATTATGCTGTGCTTTCGTCAATTAGAATCCGATGAGCTTATCGACAT
>JBFJJU010000041.1:0-19364 GCA_041612115.1 Perlucidibaca sp. | reverse complement strand
CGCTGCCTGCTGACCTTGAAAGTAGCGCGGGCTAAATGGCTGCAAAGCATGCTCGGTGGTAATAGCCGACAGCGATGCATCGCTAAATTGCCAGCCGCGATAGAGGTAATCACGCAGCTGCGCGACTAAAAGTGATGAGGGCTTATCGGCATTTGAGCGCGCACTGCGGCCAACCCAGCTGATCAAAACATGACTGCGTGCCGACAATATGGCTTCTAGAAATAGGTATCGATCATCGGCACTGCGTGAACGATCACCTGGTCGTGACAGCTTCGGTGCATGCAGCAAATCGAAATCGTTGGGCGCATGACGACGTGGAAATTCATTGTCGTTTAAGCCCAGCAAACACACCACACGAAATGGGATGGCGCGCATCGGCATTAAGGTAGCAACATGGACATTGCCGGTGAGGAAGCGTTGGCTCATGCTGGCATCATCGAGTCGGGCCAACCAAGCCTCGCGCACGATCGCTAGCGGCAGCATCAAAGACAGTTCTAAGCCATCGATCGAGCTGATTTGCATCTCCTGCTGCCACGCCTCCAAGGCATTCTGCACACGTTGCATCAGCAGTTTTTCATTATCGTCTTGGCAATCAAAAAAATCGGACAATAGCTGCTGACACAGCATGATCCAATCGCTGCCATGACGTGCTACCAAGAGCGCTTCAGACCATGAGCTGAGCTGGGTGAGCAGTCGCGCCATTGGACCTAAACGCTGAGCTTCGGTGGCACCACGACGGCCACTGGGCATGAGTGAATCGAAGGCTTGTGGCTGGCCGGCCTGCTCGCCACTGGCAAAGCCTAGAAGCAGGCGATCGAGGGCAAACTGCCAAGTGTTTTGCGCTAAGTTTGCCGGCACGCCCCAGGTTTCGCGATGGCGACTATCCAGACCCCAGCGCGCGCCGGCGCGATCAAAGTCATCGCGCAATTCGGCAATATCATTGGCCTTTAAAGCAAAGCGACGCCGCACCGCAGGCACATCGAGCAAGTCCCAAATTTCAGTCGCCGTACAGCGAGACTCCGGCAGGCGCATCAGCCACGCTAAAGCGGTGAGCATGGGTTCAGTGCTACTGCTTGGGCGATCGAGCAAGGTGTAAGGTAAGTTCGGCGACTGCCGCTCAGCTGATGATGCATCAGCTGAGCTTGCCGACGTGCTAAACGTAGCCTCGATCAGTGCCGCATAATCGCGGATATCAGGCACCATCACGGCAATGTCTTGTGGCCGCAATGGCACAGGGTCATGACGATGGGTGTCGAGCAAGTCTAGTAAATAGTCTTTCAGCGCCTCGACTTCGCGTAGGCGGCTATGCGCCGTCTGAAAGCGCAATGATGCATCGTTTGGCTGTAGTGCCAAACGATGCTCTGGCATCACAGGCAGTGGGGTTAAGTTGAGCACCTGCTGCTGAACTTGCGTAAGCAATGAGTCGGCCGGCGTCTCATCAAAAATATCGATACGCTGGCCAATCGCCGCAATCAGCGGTCGATAATTTTCGGGCTGATCAAACTGCTCAAGCAAACCCACGTAGTCTCGGCCTTGCTGCCCCCAAGCCAGCAACAAGGGGTTGGCGTGCTGTGCGACTTCGTGGCTAGCGAGCTCATGCGGCAAACTAGCTTTGCGGGCATGACGGCCGCGAGTGGGAGCTTTCAGCAAATCAGCCCAATAATATTGGCAGGGATTGAGCACGGTGAGCACCACTTGGCAGTGCCGCGCTAAAGCAGCGAACGCATCCAAATAGTGCGTGGGCAAGGTCGAAAAGCCCCAAACAATAATGCGCTCCGGCAAGCCAACTGGGCGCGCATTGCCGGCTAAGGCCTGAATAAATCGCTCATGCACAGCGGCACGATGGCCATCATCCGCCAAACTCATTTCATCATTTAGTATGCGCCACAGCTCGGCTTGCCAGCGCTGATGCTCGGCGAGTTCGCGGGCATCGTGTGACGATTCGGCGCGTAGACGAAGTTGATCGTGGCCAGTACGCCAATCCATCAGCCAATCGCCGCGATAGACTTGATATTGATCGTATAAATCGGCTAATTGGCAGGCCAGCTGCCAACGCTTTTGGCCTTCAGGGTCATCTTGCAAATAGCGTTTTAGTGGCTCGAAATGTTCACGCTCAATGAGCTCAGGTAGCAAGCGCAAGAGCCGCCAACGCAGCGATGATTTATCGAATGGCGAATGCTTGGGCACAGCATCGGCACCTAACACCACACGATACATTTGCCAAAAAAAACGCGCAGCAAAGTCGGTTTGAACACCGGCACAAATGCCTAGGCCTGGCACATCAGCATCGGGCTCGGCGGCCATCGCCGCCTTCAGCCATTGCGCCATGCCATTGCTTTGCACCAGTACGCGTTCTTGCGCCATCGGACCGATGGGATAGGCACGAAGCCACGCCAACACAACATCGCGCAAGCTTTCGAGGCGATGACTGTGCAGCACCATAAAACCGGGAGCGATCGCAGAGCTCATGAACTCACTTCCTATGTGATGAGTGGCCACCATAAAGCAGCCTCAAGCAGAGCTACTTTGCGCTAGAAATTGATGCCGGCTTTACCAAGACTGCATTGCCCTCTTGAGCAATCATAGTCGCAGGCGCATCAACATCGACAGTTGCAAGGCAGCTAAACTGCTTATCGCCTTTGTCGCAGAGGCAGCTGCTATTGCTAATAGGGGCACTAGCGCGCGCAGATGCTAGCGCCGTGGCCTGATCGCAGGCCTCTTTACGGGTTGGCGCCCAATCACCAGAAGCTACGTATTGTGCGGCCAAAGCAGGAGCGGCAAACGCCGACAGGGCCAGAGCGAAAAGTACTGCTTTCATTTTATTCTCCTCATCACGCTTAAAAAGCGCACTAAACGGTGCTAGCTGCACACGCTAAACGTTGCGCCAAGACTTCGCAAATAAATGCGATGCTATTGTGCAAACTATGATCATCTTCCACTTCTGCTAAGTCAGCGCCCCACGCATGAGCAGCACGCTGCGAATGACTCAGTGGCACTACCGTATCGGCGCGCCCATGAATAAGCTGAATCATCTCGCCTGGCAATGCTTGCACTGGCCTATCCAAAGGATATCCAGGCAAGTCAAATGCCGGGCAGAGCAACAGCATGCCGTCAACACTAACGGGCTTTGGGCTCGCAGACTGATCCTGATTCGTAGGCTTAGTGTTATTTTCCTTAGCTAAGCGTGCCGCAACCCATGCCGCAACAAAGCCACCCAAGCTCGAACCTACCAAATATACGCGATCGGCTTGCTGTGGCCATTGCGCCAAAACCGCCTCCCCACGCTGCACTGGATCGCGACTAAAGCGGCCATCAGGCGCCATGGTTTGCCAGTCCATAGCCTCTGCCGTTGCGCGCATTTGCTGAATCTTAAAGCCATCCGGGCCAGACTCTAAACCATGTAAAAAGATGACGGTGCCTGTGCTGCTCATCAAAAATGCTCCATTAAATGCCCTTAGTGCGGCCCTCGCGCTTGCTCTCGATAGAGGCGAGGCGATAGCCCAGTCCAACGCCGAAAGGCACGACCAAAATTTGATGGGTCACCATAACCTAGCGCCTGAGCAATCGCATCTACCGTGCTATCACTATGGAGCAATAATTCCACTGCGCGGCCGCGGCGCATCTGCTCCATCATGAGCTGATAGCTGGTGCCGAGCTCACTCAAACGCCGGCGTAACGTGCGAGCTGACATCGCTTGTGCCGCCGCCGCTTGATCTAAGGTCGGGTTGCAAGGTAAATGCTCGCGTAACCACATTTTCACGCTAGGCAGCAAACCACCTTGGTCTCGCAAGCGATGCAGCTCTTGCTCACATTGCGCAGTAGCCATGGCCAGTAATTGCGGATCGGGCTGCGCTAATGGCATCTGCAAGCCTTTGCGCGGAAAGCGAATTTGGTTAAAGGCATTGCCATAGCTGATGCGCGAGCCCTGCACTTCGCGCCACTGCGAATGATGTTTAGCCGCTGGCACACTCAACCTCAACTCACCCATGAAGGTGCGGCCAGTAACTTGCTCACCGCACACCAGCATCAGAGTCATCAAAGCCTCAATAAAAAATGGCTGCAATTCGCCCAATGGCACCGCCTCCTCGAGTTGGATCACAGCATCTTCTCCCTCACGAAATAAGTGCAGGGAAAACAAACTGGTACGCGTTCGAAAATAGCGAATGGATAAATCAATTGCGCCGCCAATGGTACGCGACGACAGCACAGCGTAGCCCAGAAATCCATGGTTCCGCAGGTTCAGTAAGCGCCCTAGCTCGATAGCCAGCATCTGGCTTGGCGCTAACGACTTTGCATTACGCATTAGCTGCAAACACTGAGACCACGGCAAATGCTGATCGGCACTCAAGCTCTCTAGCTGAACCGGCGTGCCTGCCAACACGGCGTCACTAGGCAAACCCAACGCTTGCAGCGCAACTAGTAGCTGCATCAGGTATTGCCCGGAGAGTGTGGCTTCAGTCGTATTGCGCGCTATCGTCACCATTGGCCCCAAATGACCGATTAAAGGCTTACCTTAACCTTCTTCCTCAAAGCCCAGCAAGGCATTGTCTTTGAACAGGCATCTTTCAAGCCTTTTAATTTTAATACCGTGAGGAATACCGCCATGATTAGCAAAACACCGATTCCCATTCGGGTTCGCCGCATGGATTACGCCATCGCGAACATGCCGCGCTATTGGTATCGAAATAATCCATGGATCACGCATTATATGAATGCGCTATCTACTACATTTCCTGATGGCGAACGCTTTTTTATCGACTCCGTGCGTAACTTCCAGGATCAGATCAAAGACCCTGAGCTACAAAAAAATATCCGTGCCTTTATTGGCCAGGAGGCAAATCATGGCAAAGAACATGAGGCCTTTAACCAAGCCTTGATAGTTCAGCATCAGCTGCCGTTAGCGAAAAAAATTGAGTTTGTGAAAAATGCGCTGAAGTTCGCCAAGAAGCGCTATAGCGATCGTGAGCGACTAGCCATGACCGTTGGCTTTGAGCACTTCACCGCTATTTTGGCCAACCTCATGCTCGAGCAAGCCGATGTCATTGAAAATATTGATGGCATGGTGGGCGATATGTTCATGTGGCATGCCGTCGAGGAAACCGAGCATAAGTCGGTGGCCTATGATGTGTTCCAAGCGGTCGATGGTGACTATTGGCTGCGCGTTCGTGGCATGGCGCAAGCCACGTTCTTTTTCATGCTGGTCACGCTGCGCATGCAACATAGCTTACTGAAGCACGATGGAAAGCTCAGTGACTGGCGTAATGCACTAGGGTTCGCCAAATTCATGCTATTTAAACCGGGCATGCTAACGCGCATTATTCCTGAGTATTTAGACTTTTACCGACCCAGCTTTCATCCATGGCAACACGATAATCGCCACTTGATTGAGCAGCGCATTGGGAAGTTAAAAGCCAATGAAGTACTAGCTCAGGTGGCCTAAGGCAGCACTATATTCACTACAATCACCACGGCAAATACCATTGCTATCGAAAATATAACGCCAGCAATAATAAAGCTGCTGGCGTTATTGCTGTTGAAATCACGCTGACGATTGGCGTCGGTTTGTACGCCAAACCATGCGCGAAATACGCTGATTAACGCCTGCAATGGGCTAACTCGCGTTGGTTGCTGCTGATCGCTCATGCTGCCTCTCCAGATTAACGTGCGTGTTTCACTCTATCGACTGCTCGCCATAAATACCATGCCGCCGCACTGCGATGTGGTCGCCAAGCCTCTGCCTCCAATAACAGCGCTTTTGGTGTTGGCTGACGCTCCAACCCTTTAAGTAAGCGCCAGCCCTCGCGCACGCCAAAATCAGCCACAGGCATGACATCAGGTCGGCGTAGTGTGTGCATCAAAAACATTTGCACTGTCCATGGACCAATACCTGGCAAAGCAGTGAGCTGCTCGGCGAGCGCCTCATCGCTAAGTGTTTTTGCCTGTACCAAAGTCGGCACAACGCCACTCACCGCTCCATATGCTAAGGCAATAATTGCCTTCGTTTTCGCCGCTGAAAGTCCGCAAGCTCTTAGCACATCGGGCTCAGTGGCTAGCACTAGCTCGGGCGATGGATAAGTTGGACCATCGACTTGATCGTCATAAAGCCGCAAAAAGCGCCCAAAGATAGCTTCTGCAGCTTTGCCATGCACTTGCTGGCCCGCTACAGCACGCGCCAAGGCCTGCCATGGCTCACGCTCAGCACCTGCTATAGACGTAGCGACTTTAGCCGATAGCGGACACGGGCCCATGTCATCGACTAGGCCGCGCCAATCGCTATCGACTTCGCGTAAAAATTTGCAAGCTGGCGTTAGTTTTGGCATGGGTCATCCGAAGTAGTTGATTGCAATGGCTCTATCTGAGCAGTTGTTGCATTTTGCTTTAGCGATCAGGCTCTCCGTCTATTTCTGCCAACAAACTCAATTGCACTGGCAGAATTTCATGGGCCACCTCGCCGGCTTTCGATAACTGCCCAACTTTCACGCCCAATAAGCGAATACGCTGATCCAAACTAACTCGCTTTAAGCATTGTCGCGCCCAGTGCCGTATCGTATCGGCATCATCGCAGCTATCGGCAATCGTTTGATCTCGCGTTACCGAGCGAAAATCAGCATAACGAATCTTGATGCTAATGCAGCGCCCGACTCGCCCCTTGCGCTGCAAATCAGTGGCCACACGCTGACATAGCTCTGCCAATGCCTGGCTTAGCTCTGCACGATCCTCTTTCACTGATAAATCACGAGAAAAAGTGGTTTCGCGGCTCATCGATACTGGTTCACTGCGTGTTTGCACTGGTCGCTCATCATGACCCCGCGCCACATCAAACAGCCATCGCCCACTGCGCTCACCAAAGACTAACTGCAATGCCTCCAGTGGTGCCTGCCGTAACTGCTCAATATGCTCATAACCCATCGCGGCGAGCTTGATAGCCGTTTTCGGACCAATGCCGTTGATGCGCTTACAAGGCAACGGCCCAATACGCTCAGCCACTTCTTCAGCTCTCAATAGGCAAATGCCATTGGGCTTATTGAACTCACTGGCCATTTTCGCGATGAGTTTGTTCGGTGCCACACCAATTGAGCAAGTTAAACCGGTAGCGTCAAATATCGACTGCTTTAATTCAGCGGCGGTGACCTCACCAGCATCGCCGACAGCCAATGCCTGTTCGCTGATATCGACAAAAACTTCATCAATGCCACGATCCTCCATGATCGGAGCCAAAGCACGAACAGCGGCCTTAAAACGGTTGGAATAGTCTTTCACCACGGCAAAATCGACCGGCAATAAAATTGCCTGGGGGCAAAGGCTAGCGGCGCGTTGCAAGCCCATGGCCGAACCCACACCAAATTGGCGAGCCTCATAGGTCGCCGTAGTAATGACACCACGGCCTCGATAATCACGCAGGCGCGCAAAGGCATCGAGCGGGATGGCTTCAGGCGCGACTAAGAGCGCATTGGCATTTAGGCTTTCAGCGCTAACTTGGCCATTAAAAACACTAGCCTTAGAGCCGCCAATAACTACAGGCAATCCTTTCAATTGCGGGTAACGCAGCAACGTCACGGAAGCAAAAAAAGCATCCATGTCGATGTGCGCTATGCGCCGCAAGGCTTCGGTTTCAAGACTCAGAGTGCTGACTCAAAAGAAAAATGGGAATGACTATGCTACGGCATAAGCACTCCCATCGCATCCACCTAAAGTGCCGCTACTTTAATTGCTCAACAACCTCATAAACACTAGTGGTGCCACTCACCTCATGGCCCGTAATAACCAAGGGCTTACCAGTTGGCGATAAGGCACTCGGAATAAAAGCTAAGCCCTCAGCACCAAGATCACCAGAGGCTGCAGCAGGCTTCGCCACTGAGAAGTCACGCGAATTTAAGTAGTCCTGAAACTTCGGCTTAGTTGGCTCGGTGATATCGAAAGCCATGACTCCACCAACGCGCTCCAGCCCCAAAAAGGCAAACGTTTTAGTGCCAATCTGCCCGAGCACTATGCCTTCTGGCTCTGGGCCTTTGTTATCGCTGCGGTCATTCAGTGCAACTTTGTCATGCCCACTATTAAAGAAGCTCTTGCACAGTGTGTCGCGTAAAACACCCGCTTTGCACAAGTCGCCGCCAGTGTACTGCTCAATGAAATCACCCGAGTCCCAGATCAAAGCACCGGTACTGCCAGCAAACACACTCATACTGCGTGCGCCAAACGAATACACATTGTCGTACATCAAGCGTGTGTCTGCTTTCTGTGTGCTCACAGTTGCCGGCACGCCTTGGCTGGTATAAAGCTTAGGTGTGCCATCCGCATTGCGCTGATAGCCTTGTGTCCACGTCACGTTGAGGCGACCAAGCACATCATTAGCAAGGCAATTACCCGGAGAGGTTAGACTGGCGCCACAATAGGCAAATGTTGCAGGGTTAAGCATTGCACCGCCTGCTAGGCTGGCAAGATCAACGGATGGGTCTTTGAAGCCACTAACGGGAAACAAATCTCCAACGCGCATTTCCTCAACAAAGTCACCCCACTCGCGCGCATCGCCTTCGTTTGCCGTAATGACGTAATCAACACCATTAACTTGGTGCACGGCAATGGCATCAGGCTGATACATGCCCAGCACTCCCGCATGCAGCGCAATGCTAATGCCCGAGTCTTTATCGTTTGCAGCGAAACCATTACCCATAACGCCATGATCTTTAAAGCCCAATGGTAGGACTTTGCTTATACGAGCAGTGGTAAGATCAAGCACTGCTATGGCATTGTTTTCTTGCAGGCTGATATAGGCTGTTTTGTTGTCAAGGCTCACCGCAATGTATTCAGGCTCAAGGTCTTGCGCCACGGTAGCGCTACGGCCAAAGATACGCACCCCTTGAGCGCGCAACACCTCAACTTGGTCATTGAAATTGCGGAAGCTAGCTGTACGTAAGCTCAACGCTGATGGCTTACTAATATCAATAACTGAAACGCTTCCTTCAGGGTCTATCACATAGTCATCAGCAGGCTCGCCCTCGTTGGCCACCAGTAATTGCAAACCATTAGGTGTGAAAACCAACATATCTGGCTGCGCACCAACCTCGATAAAGTCCAATAAGGCTAAGTCATTGGCACGATAAACTGCGACAAAACCAGGGTCAGTTTTCGGGCTTGACTCAATGGCTATGGCTACTAGGCCATTTTTTGAAGCTACGCTGTTCACCACAGCATTCGCTGGGATGCCACTGATATCGCTAACATGCAACGTCGACAATAGCTTAGGGCTAGCTGGTACGCTTAAGTCCAACACATCTAACGCGCCTTTTTCGGCATTGACCACAAAGCCGCGCTTACTAGCGGCATCTATAGCGGGAATTTCAGCAGCGCTTGCACCATAAATGCCACTTTCATAACGCCCTAGAAAATTCATTTGAATGTGATTAGGCGTTTGCTCTGCAGCAACACTTACAGGCTCATTAGTAGTACCTCCGCCGCAAGCGCTAAGCAAAATGGCAGCTGCCATTGAAGTCAGTACAAAAGTATTTTTAAGCATGGTGCTATCACCGTTGATTAAGATGACAGCACCATGCCGCACAAAAATGACAACTGAATGAATCGGTCATCAATTAACGGTGCATATCCCCTTCACGCTCCGGCTGGTACAGCACTTCTTCAATGCGCACTTTCAATACACCGGCACCGGGCTTAGGCCATTCGATTTCATCGCCTTGAGATAAGCCCAACAGCGCACTACCCACTGGGGCAAATACTGAAATCGTGTGGCCACTGCTATCAGCATTTTTCGGATATACCAAGGTCAAAGTGAACTCTTCGTTAGAGCCATCAACCTTAAAACGCACAGTCGAATTCATTGTCACCACAGTGGGAGGCATATCTTCAGGATCAACAATATCGGCGCGGCCTAGCTCAGACTCCAGTGCACTACGGCCCGGGAAGCTCTTAGCCTCAGGCGAAGCCAGTAAGGCATCTAAACGATCTGAATCTAGCGAGGATACGATCAATTTTGGTTTAGTAGTCACAGCACACACTCCTGTATGAACATATAACAATCAATAAAAAGGCCTGCATCTGCAGGCCTTTTTAACTGCGGATTTAGTTTATTGAGTAACCGGGATTTTACCGATTTTGGCTTGCCAAATTTTCGGCGCAGTTTCATGCACCGAATTACCTTGCACATCCACAGCGACACTCACCGGCATGTCTTCGACCACAAATTCGTAAATCGCCTCCATACCGAGATCCTCAAAAGCCACTACGCGTGAATGGCGAATGGCCTTAGACACTAAATATGCCGCACCACCGACAGCCATTAAATACGCTGCTTTATGCTTTTTAATGGCTGCGATACCAGAGGCGCCGCGCTCTGCTTTACCAATCATGCCGTAGAGGCCAGTTTCAGCCAACACAGTATCGGTAAACTTGTCCATTCGCGTGGATGTTGTTGGGCCGGCAGGGCCAACCACTTCATCACGCACTGGATCAACAGGGCCAACGTAGTAGATAAACTTGCCTTTCAAATCGATAGGCAACTTCTCACCTTTGGCAAACATTTCCACCATACGCTTATGCGCAGCATCTCGGCCGGTGTACATGGTGCCAGAGAGCAATAAAGTATCGCCGGGCTGCCATTGCGCAATCTCTTCTGGCGTCACAGTATCAAGGTTCACACGCTTAGACTTTGATGCATCAAAGGTAAGTTTAGGCCAGTCTTCCAGCTTCGGCACAGGCATCTCAGCCGCACCACTGCCATCGAGCACAAAATGCACATGGCGTGTGGCCGCGCAATTTGGAATCATCGCCACCGGCAACGATGCCGCATGCGTTGGGTAATCCAATATCTTGATATCAAGTACTGTGGTCAAGCCGCCCAAACCTTGCGCACCAATACCCAGCGCATTGACCTTTTCAAACAGCTCTAAGCGTAGCTCTTCGACACGGTTTTGCGGGCCACGCGCAATCAGCTCGTGAATATCAATGGGATCCATCAACGACTCTTTCGCCATCAATGCAGCTTTCTCAGCTGTGCCACCAATGCCTATACCGAGCATACCTGGTGGACACCAGCCAGCACCCATCGTTGGCACCGTTTTCAACACCCAGTCGACAATCGAGTCCGATGGATTGAGCATGACCATTTTCGACTTGTTTTCCGAGCCACCACCTTTTGCCGCCACAGTGATGTCAAGCTTATTGCCAGGCACCACGCTGTAATGAATAACTGCCGGGGTATTGTCTTTGGTATTTTGACGTTTGCCCGCAGGGTCGCGCAAAATTGAAGCACGTAACACGTTATCGGGATTTAAATAAGCACGGCGCACGCCTTCATTGATGGCATCATCTAGACTTAGTCCACCAAGTTCCCAGCGCACTTCCATACCGACTTTCACAAAAATGGTTACGATGCCGGTGTCTTGGCAAATAGGCCGATGGCCCTCAGCGCAGAGACGCGAGTTAATCAAAATTTGCGCCATAGCGTCTTTCGCCGCTTGGCTTTCTTCACGCTCATAGGCCGCGTTCACCGCCTGAATAAAATCCAGCGGGTGGTAATACGAGATAAATTGCAGAGCATCGGCGACGCTTTGAATCAGGTCGTCGTGTTTAATCACGGTCATGCGCAAACTCCAATCGAGTATGAGGGCAATAAAACGGCTAAGGCGCGCTTAACCAGTAAAAATGTGCAGCTATGATACCTCAACCACGAGCAGCTGGCCGAGAGGCTGTGTTAGCGATTCGTCCATTGTTTTTTCCACTGGGGCGATGATCGCTTGCACGCTCGCCAGCCACGGCTCCGATGGATAACTGGCGAAATCTGCGGCCAATGGCATTTGCCATGGTAACTGCTTGAGCAAATCTAAAAGATTGATGTCGAACAAGTCGCGCGCCAGCACCAAGTCGCCTTCACGCGTGGTTCGTGCCAATTTATGTTGGTCCAACAGCTTAGCGAAGCTAGACCAGTCGGCTTGATGCTGCCGGCCAACCACTCGCATCACTTCAACCTCTTTCACGCCCTCGCCGTTGCGATGACGGCCATGCAACAAAGCCAAAACGCTGAGCATGGTCAACACAGGATGACGCTGACCCTCACTAAAGGTTTCTTGCAAGGCAACACCGCGCGACAACTCCACGCCATAAAGGATGATCATCCACGAGATATAGATCCACAGTAGAAATACGGGGAAAGCCGCAAATGCGCCATACACCAGCTGATACGAGCTGAAACTAGTGATAAAGAAACCAAAACCTTTTTTCGCCAACTCAAACAATACCGCTGCGGCAAAGCCGCTAATAATGCCGGCACGCCACGGCACTCGGCAGTTCGGCACAGTTGTGTAAAGCAGCGTGAATCCGAGCGTGGTGAAAAGTACCGGTATTAAGCCAACGCCAGGCAGTACCGTGCTCACCACGCCAGCCGTGTCGCTAAATACTTTCAGCGACATTAAGTAAGACGACAGTATAAAGCCCGCGCCCAATAGAAATGGCCCAAGGCTCAACACCGCCCAATAACGCAAAAATGCTACTAGCCCATTGCGAGCCGATTGCACTTGCCAGATTTCATTAAAGGCCTTCTCAATAGTCACCAACATCATCACAGCAGTAACAAAAAGCATGATGATGCCGACGATGGTGAGTTGGCCGGCCTGCTGCGAGAAGCTAGTGAGCTGGTCGCGTACAACGGCACCGGATGTTGGCACCAAATTATCGAAAATAAAGCCCTGAATATCGCCACTAACATGCTGCAAAGACGGAATGGCGGCGAGCGCAGTGAACACCACAGTCATCATTGGCACCACGGCAAACAACGTGGTGAAGGTCAACGCCGCTGCGTGACGACGACAGTCGTCCTGCAGAAAATGCTCAAATGTTGAGCGTAAAATCGACGCCATTTGCTTTAGTCGCTGTGTCATTAGTCTTGTTATGTCCTATCTCGGGCGGCATCGGCTAGTATTCCCTGACCCGCTCTTGCTGTCGAGGCACGCATGTCCAATCCCTATATCTTAGTTTTGTATTACAGCCGACATGGCGCCACTCGCGAGCTGGCCAAGCTTATTGCGCGTGGTGTCGAAAGTGCCGGAATGGAAGCGCGCCTTCGCACTGTACCTAGTGTGTCGACCGACTGCGAAGCTATGGCGCCAGACATCCCAGAAAGCGGCGATTTATATGCTGATCTCGATGATTTGGCAGGTTGCGCAGGCCTCATTGTTGGCAGTCCAACCCGCTTTGGCAATATGGCCTCCGCGATGAAATATTTCTTCGATGGCACCACAGCGCTCTGGCTCAACGGCGCGCTAATCGATAAGCCAGCAGCCGTGTTTACCTCCACCGGGTCTCTGCATGGTGGCCAAGAAAGTACGCTGTTGTCGATGATGTTGCCGCTGATGCATCACGGCATGGTGATGGTTGGCTTGCCCTATGCTGAACCCGCGCTACTGGCGACCGAAAGTGGTGGCACGCCCTATGGTGCCTCGCATTGGGCTGGTGGCGATGGCAAGCGCACCGTCACTACGCATGAAGCTAGCTTGGCTCAGGCTCTAGGCAAACGCGTTGCGCGTTGGGCTCATGCCGGATCGGCCTTGCGCTGAATAGTCGCGTATTTGAAACAAAATCTACGGCAGAAAGCCTTCACCTAAATTCGCAACACTGACTTGGACACAATTATGGCTAAACCCAACCCCGATCTACTGCTCAGCGCCGCCGAGCGCGCCGCCATGGCCGATGTCGCCGCAAACCGCCTAAATTGGTGCCGCGGACTCTACGTTTTGCTACTGATTTGGATACCCCTAAGCGGTGCCATAACTGCTCCGAACAATGTGTCGGCCTTAACCGTGGCATTGGTCTACACAGCCGCTAGCATTCCACTGCTATTTTTCATCGGTACCATGCGCAGTGGCGATGCTCGAAAAATGGTTTGGCTAGGCTTCGTATTGCTGTTTTACGCTACCTTTGCATCTATCGATATTTTTCGCCCAGGCCTTGATGGCCAAATGGCAATGGCCAAATTAGCTATCGAAATGAGCTTATTCGTCATTAGCTTGCGCTATGTGAAGGCCAAGCGCGCCAGCCAAGGTGGCGAGTTTTAAGCAGCATTCATGCACTCGCGTATCAGCGGGATGGTCAGCGGCCTTTTTTGCTGCAGCGCAAATTTATCAAGCTGCTCAATTAGCGCCCAAAACTGGCCTAAGCGGCGCGGGCCGCGACTCAGCAAATAAGCAACGGTGTCGTCGCCCAAATTCCACGAGCGGCGCGCACCGGCAACGGCTAGTAACTCACTGCGCACCTCATCGCTACAGGCCGGCAAAGCGTAAACGCTGGATGCCGCCATGCGTGAACGCAAGTCGGCCAGCCCTAAAGGTAGGTCAGCCGGTGGTTGCGCACCGGTCACTAACAAGCGCCCGCCAGCGGCTTTCATACGATTGTAGAAATGAAATACCGCTTCCTGCCATTCTGGCCATTGCCGCAAGGCATCGATGTCATCGAGCACGACCAAAGGGCACTGCTCCAGACCATCGAGCATTTCTATCGGCATAAATACTACTTGTTTGAGCGGCAACATCACTGCGTGCGATGCGTTGGATTGACTGGCCATTAGCGCCGATAGCAGCAGAGAGCGCCCCGAGCCGGGCTCACCCCAGATATACACTTGCGAAAGCTGGTCTTGCATTAATTGCGACAGCGCCGACAGCACCGAGGCAAAAGCTAGCGGAGGAATATCTGCCAGACTTAAGTCATGACGGGCTTGCAATGGCAGCAATAACTGCTCCTGCGGCATGAATAAATCATCAGTCACGCGGTTGTTCTTCCAAGGTGCGTGTGCCTTGCCAGTACAGCTCACTTTTCATGTATTTGCTGTGCGCATGCCGTAGCAGCACAACAATAATGGCGGCGATCGGCAGCGCCAAGAGCATACCGACAAAGCCAAATAGTTGGCCGCCAGCCATGATGGCAAAAATGACGCCTACAGGCGGCAAGCCAATTTTGTCACCAACCAACCACGGCTGTAGCACCCAGCTTTCAATGATTTGGCCGATGCCAAAGACTAGCCAAACCATCAATACCGGTTCCCATTCATAACCAAATTGGAATAGCGCCACGATAGTGGCAGTGACAATGCCCAGACCAAAACCTACGTAAGGAATAATGCTCGCTAAGCCGGCAATTAGACCAATCACCATGGCTAACTTAATGCCCGCAAGCTGAAGGCCAACGCCATAAATTAGGCCCAGAGCCACCATCACCATTAGCTGTCCGCGTAAGAATGCGGCGAGCACGGTATCGCACTCCTGCACGACATTCACTAGCCATGGCTCATAGCGGCGCGGCAATAAATTGCGTGATTTGGTCACAATCGCTGACCAGTCTAAGAGCAGGTAGAACGTCACGACTGGAATCAGCGCGACCAAACCAATAAATGCGGCAACATGTAGGCCGGAGCTGGCAATTTGCGAAATGACATCGGTCGTGGCGCCATCGCTGGACTGCCAAAGCTTGGCCATCCAGGTGGAAATAAGGTCCATGTCGAGGCGGTTGATATTGATATTGAGCTTATCTTCCAACCACGGGATACCGTGACGATTCATCCAGCGCAAGACCGAAGGAATACGTGATTGCAGATAAGTCAGCTGCACCCAAAGCTTTGGTAATAGCAGCACCATGGCTAAAGTACCGGCTAAACATAGCGATATAAAAGCCGCCGACACGGCAGTGACGCGACGCCAGCCAAAACGCATCAGACGCTCAACAATGGGGTTACCTAAGTAGGCAAATAAAGCCCCCACTAGAAATGGCATGAGGATAGGTTGCAAGGCATAAATCAGCCCTGCCAAGGCCAAAACACCTACTATTACCATCCAGCGCACACGATTTTCCATGCCACACCCCAGCTGTGCTGAGCACCAATTTGCCAGCGCCAATTATCGACGGCATAGGCTAACACTAAATGCCTGCTGCCAATCATTGCTCGTGGCTCGGTCGGCGATGACTAGCCCTCGCCTTGCTGATAGAATGCGCGCCTATTAAACCCTTACCGTCGAGCCTTGCCATGACCGATTCCAAGCCTTCCCTTAGCTACAAAGACGCTGGCGTTGATATTGAAGCGGGTGATCTTTTAGTTGAGCGCATTAAAGGCGTGGCAAAACGCAGCCGCCGCCCCGAAGTATTGGGCGGCCTTGGTGGCTTTGGCGCACTCTGCGAAATCCCGGCCGGCTATAAACAGCCCATCTTGGTTTCAGGCACCGATGGTGTTGGCACCAAGCTGCGCTTAGCCCTGCAGCTTAACCGCCATGAACACATCGGCATCGATTTAGTCGCCATGTGCGTGAATGACCTCGTGGTGTGCGGTGCTGAGTCGCTATTTTTCTTAGATTATTACGCCACTGGCCATCTCAATGTCGACACAGCTGCCACAGTAGTGACTGGCATTGGCGAAGGCTGTATCCAAGCCGGTTGCGCCTTAGTCGGCGGCGAAACGGCTGAAATGCCCGGCATGTATGAAGGCGACGATTATGACCTCGCCGGCTTTGCCGTTGGCGTGGTGGAAAAAGCCGACATCATCGATGGCTCAAAAGTCAAAGCGGGCGATGTGCTGATCGGCGTTGCCTCTAGCGGCGCACACTCCAATGGCTATTCGCTGCTGCGGAAAATCTTGGAGGTCTCTAAGGCCGACTTAAACAGCGAGCTCGATGGCCGCAGCCTCGCGGATGTAGTGATGACACCAACACGCATTTATGTGAAATCTATGCTGGCGCTGGTAAAGGCCCTGCCCGTGCATGCCATGGCACACATCACTGGCGGTGGCTTACCTGGCAACCTGCCACGCGTGTTGCCCGAAGGCTGCGATGCCATTGTTGATGAGTCGTCGTGGAGCTGGCCGCCATTATTCCAGTGGCTGCAAGCCGAGGGCAATGTTGAGCGCTTCGAGATGTATCGTACCTTTAACTGCGGCGTTGGCATGGTTGTGGTGGTGCCCGCCGAGCACGCCGATGCCGCCATTGCGCAACTTGAAAGCACTGGCGAGAAAGCGTGGAAGATGGGCAAAATCGCCACCTCTACGCACAGCGAATCGACTGTGGTGTTTGCCTAAACTGTGAGCTATCGCGTTGTTGTTTTAGTCTCCGGCAGTGGCTCCAACTTGCAAGCATTGCTTAATGCTTGTGGGCAAGGAGCCCATGCCTCGGCGACGCCTATCGGCGCTAAAATTGTCGGCGTGTTGAGTAATCGTGAAGAGGCTTTAGCACTATCACGAGCAACTCGATCGGGTGTTGCTACTGCTGTGGTCAAGCATCATGACTATGCTGAGCGAGCAGATTTCGACGCCGAGATGATCAAGCATATCGATGCATGGGCACCAGACATGGTCATATTGGCCGGCTTTATGCGCATACTCACGCCCGACTTTGTCAGTCATTACAGTGGCCGTCTGATCAATATTCATCCGTCATTGCTGCCGAAATATAAAGGCTTGCACACACATCAACGCGCGCTCGACGCTGGCGATACAGAGCATGGCTGCTCGGTGCACTTCGTCACGCCCGAGCTCGATGGTGGCCCTGTCATTGCGCAACATCGTGTCAGCGTGCATCAGCACGACGACGTTGAATCACTGGCACAACGCGTGCATCAAGCCGAACACCAGCTCTATCCGCGCGTGCTAGGCTGGCTCACTAGTGGTCGCTTACGTTGGCAAAATGGCCAAATAGCACTCGATGACGAACCCTTATTAGAGCCACTACAAGCGCACAAATAGTCGCCGCCCTCTCTCATTAGCTAAGAGCAATTTATGCGCACAAATCCACGCCTTAGACTTGCAATAAATGTCATCGTTGGCATTTTATTAGGTATTTTCATTAGCCAAATGCTGAGTGGCTGTAGCGATGACTTGCCGCTAGCACCAGCTCCGAGCGCAGGTATTGCCGGCGAGGCTGTTACTGCACCTGCTCCGACTACTGCTACTGCATCTGTCACAGCTCCCGCGACTGTTACTACGTCTGTTGTCTCTGACACCATGCCATTGCCGCAAACAAAAGAGCGCTACCACTTAAGCTGGGATGGCAAGCTGGAAGGCGATGCGACGCGCAGCCTGAGTTGCAATGAGACACAATGCCGCTACGAAACCCATGCCAGCGTTGTTGGCTTGGCATCATTAAGTGAAATTAGCGACTTCCAATGGGCGCATGGCCAAGTTGAATTTCAGCGCTATGAGCGTACCTTACAGCTACTTTTTAAGCAGGTCGCACGCATTGAAAAACAAGCCGATGGCAGTATTCGCTCAGAACGACGCGGCAAGGTCTATCAATACGCAGGCAAGCCTGGCTTAGTAGACATTCTCAATATTGAAGTTCAGCTGCGCGCCGATCGCCTAGCTAATCGAGCGCCGAAAGCGAGTTACCCACTCGCCGATAGCAAAGGCATTAGCGCCATTAGCCTGCATCGAGAGGCCGATGAAACCCTGACTGTCGCTGGCAAAGCTCGTCACAGCGAAGTGTATGTACGCCAAGATGGCAAGCGCAAAACCACACTATGGCTAGATCCCGCGCAGGCATTTTTACCACTGCAAATCATCCATCAAGATGGTGCCGAGACTTACCGCATGGTTTGGCTTGGCGACGCGGCTAAATAGCCTGCCACGATACCTGTTGCTAAAACATCGCCGCACTGGCCTGTGCACAGGTCATGTCGCGGCGCGCTGCAACACCCAGCCATGCGCCAATTTTTGGCAGCTCATAATTGAAAAAATAATCGCAGGCAGCACGCTTACCCGCTCGAAAATCTACCGGTAAGTGCTCACTACGCTCTGCGGCAATTGCCAGCTCCAGCCACATCCACGCCAATACACCATGGCCAAAACCCTGCATATAGGCAGTGGCATTGGCGAGCGCCTCCTCGGGCTTAGCCGTCGACCATGCGGCTTGCGCTGCTGCAGCAATTTCTTGCCACGCGCTTTGCAACGCTTCTGCATGCGCACTTAATGTGCTTTTCGACTCATCCTGATTCGCATCCTGAGCAAACGCCTGCTGTGCTGTGGCATGAACTCGATTCATTAGTAGCTTCAATGCAGCACCCTGATTCATAAGAACTTTACGGCCCAATAAATCTAAGCCCTGAATACCATGCGTGCCTTCATGAATCATATTCAAACGGTTATCGCGCCAATATTGCTCCACCGGAAAGTCTCGTGTGTAGCCATAGCCGCCAAACACTTGAATTGCCAAGCTATTAGCCTCCTGAGCCCACTCACTAGGCCAGCTTTTCGCAATCGGCGTGAGTAGCTCTAAGAGTTGACGAGCTTCATGTGCTTGCGCCTCAGTCCCTGTGCTTTCCTCATCGACTAAACGCGCGCAATACAAACCCAATGCCAACCCGCCTTCGGCGATGGCTTTCTGCGCCAT
>JBFJJU010000040.1:0-20410 GCA_041612115.1 Perlucidibaca sp. | reverse complement strand
GCGGCTGATGCGTAACGGGGCTTTTTTGGGCTTCGGCGGATTAGAGTTTATAAGACTAGCTGGCGGCGGTTTTAACACCGTACGTATGCTTGTCAGTGCGGAAAAGGCGTCATGCGCTTTGAGTTGTTGAATTAAAATACGATTTAGATAACGCAGTTGGTTGGCTGCAGTGGTGTGATACACCGCCACTGTAAGTAGGCCCTGCTGATATGAAAAAAGCCGACACGAAGATCGGAGACTATCATCCAAGACACTGCGCCATATGGATTCATGCGTTGTGCTAATAGCAAAGCGGCGTTGCCAACGAGCGATAGCAGGTCGTTGTAAAACGTCAGTGAGCGATAGCAATTGATTGGTGCGCATGAGTACTCCCCGTTAGCTTTTATCATACGGGCAGTGAACCGAGATAACGAGTATGAACATAATTTTTTTAAGCCGTAAGCACGGTAGACCACTGACACTGCAGCTTAATCCTCGCCTACTGATCTCTGGCGTTGTGGGTTTAGTGTTTTTATCGCTAGGTATTGGCGCGACCGGCTATTGGGCTGCAACTACCTATGTGATGGAGCCATCGGCGCCGCAGTTTTCCGCTGCCGATAAAGCTCGCCAAGAAGCTCTACGGGCTATGGCTGAGCGTATGGCTGACATTCAGGCTCGTATGATGCGAATCGATGCACTTGGTGCTCATTTGGCTGAAAGCGCAAGACTTAAAGGCGATGAGTTCGACTTCTCGAAAAACCCTCCAATGGGCGGGCCACTAGATGAAGACTCGATAGACATCGATATGGGCAAGGCGCCTGATCGTCGTGTAATAGAAAAAAGTTTGTCGCAAATGTGGCAAAACATTCAGGCCCGTGAAGCACAGCTGATGGCTCTTGATCACACCTTGAAAGGTTTGCGTGATCAAACGGTAAATCTCAACAATATGCCGATTCGCCAAGGCTATATCACCTCATCGTTCGGCTATCGCAGTGATCCATTCACTGGCAGCACTAAGTTCCATGGCGGTATCGATTTCGCTGGTAGCGAAGGCACCGAAATTTACTCGGTCGCCGATGGTGTGGTTGTTTACGCTGGCTCTCGCTCAGGCTTTGGCAATATGGTTGAAATTGACCATGGCGATGGCATGGTGACACGCTACGCGCATGCTCGCGCCGTGGCAGTTCGCATTGGCGACTTAGTCAGCAAAGATCAGCTGGTTGCTTATATGGGGTCGACTGGTCGCTCGACTGGTACGCATTTGCACTACGAAGTACTGCGAAACGGTAAGCGCATTAATCCTGCGAGCTTTATTCGATTGGCTAGCCGTTAAATCAATACCCGCTTTCCTAAAGCCTCATTCTGAGGTTTCAAAGTGGCAAAAAAGACCAGCTTAGGCTGGTTTTTTTGTCTCTGAAATCGCAGCTTTGCACAGCAACTTCAGCGAAATACTTTCGTACTGCCATAAAGTCGGTAGAATGACGCGCTGATTTGCACATTCCCTGAGTGGTGACCATGTTTTCACGCCTAGTTCACGGCCTGTTCGGTACCAAAAACGAACGCGAACTCAAACGCATGCGCCAGATTGTTGCGCGCATCAATGCTTTAGAGACAGAAACCGACGCCTTAACAGACGCCGAATTGCAAGCCAAGACAGCTAGCTTTAAGCAGCGCTTTGCTCAAGGTGAAAGCCTCGATGCATTGCTGCCTGAGGCTTTTGCTGTTTGTCGTACCGCTGCCCAGCGCGTACTCGGTATGCGTCATTATGATGTCCAGCTAATTGGTGGCATCGTGCTGCACGAAGGCCGTATTGCCGAAATGCGCACGGGTGAAGGTAAGACGCTGACTGCCACGTTGCCGGCTTATCTCAATGGCCTATCTGGCGCTGGCGTTCACGTTGTTACTGTGAACGACTATCTCGCTAGCCGCGATGCCGAGTGGAACCGCCCACTGATTGAGTTTTTAGGGCTGACCATTGGTGTGGTGCGCTCGCAGCAGCCAGCTGAAGAGAAGCGTGCCGCGTATCGCGCCGATATTACCTATGGCACCAACAACGAATTTGGCTTCGATTATCTGCGCGATAATATGGCCTTTCGCTTGGAAGATCGCTTTCAGCGTGGTCATGCCTATGCCCTGATTGACGAGGTCGACTCGATTCTCATCGATGAAGCGCGCACGCCACTGATTATTTCTGGTGCTAGCGAAGACTCATCAAGGCTTTATGCGCAAATCGATAAGTTAATTCCACTACTGACTCGCCAGGCTGAAGAGGCAGTGGCAGATGGTGGACACTATTGGTTCGATGAAAAATCGCGCCAAGTAGAACTCACAGAAGTTGGTCATGAGTTTGTTGAAGAACGCATGGTCGATATGGGCTTGTTGGGTGAAGGCGAAAGCTTGTACTCACCGGCGCATTTGAATTTACTGCATCATGTTCATGCCGCTTTGCGTGGCCACGTGCTATTTCAGCGCGATGTGCACTACCTCGTGAACAATGACGAGGTGGTTATTGTTGATGAGCACACGGGCCGCACCATGCCAGGTCGTCGTTGGTCAGATGGCCTGCATCAAGCAGTTGAAGCGAAAGAGGGGGTTACCATTCAGTCTGAAAATCAGACCATGGCAACCACGACATTCCAGAACTTATTCCGTCTCTACCGTAAGCTTTCGGGCATGACCGGTACCGCCGACACTGAGGCCGCCGAGTTCCATCAAATCTACGGTCTAGATGTGGTGGTGATTCCAACGCATCGCCCAATGGTACGGAAAGATTTAGAAGACTTGGTCTATCTCAGTCCAGATGAGAAATACGCCGCGATTGTTGCCGATATTATTGCTTATCGCGAAAAAGGCGCGCCGACGCTAGTCGGTACAGCGACGATTGAGGCCAGTGAGCTACTGTCGAACGCACTCAATAAAGCCAATATTTCACATCGTGTGTTGAACGCTAAGTTCCACGAGCATGAAGCAGAAATCATCGCTCAGGCTGGGCGCTCGGGCACGGTGACGATTGCGACAAACATGGCTGGTCGCGGTACCGATATTTTGCTCGGCGGTAGCTGGCGCGCTGAAGCTGAGAAGCTTGGTGATGCCATCACGCCTGAGCAGCGCGATGCTCTGCGCCTGGCCTGGGAAGCGGATCATGCCAAGGTGATAGCGGCCGGTGGTTTGCACATCATTGGCTCCGAGAGGCATGAGTCTCGTCGTATTGATAATCAGCTGCGTGGTCGTTCGGGTCGTCAAGGCGATCCCGGTGTGACCCGTTTTTACTTGTCACTTGAAGATGACTTGATGCGTATCTTCGCCAGCGATCGCGTTAAAGGCATGATGAAGTCGCTGGGCATGAAGCCTGGTGAGGCAATTGAGCATCCATGGGTGTCGAAATCGATCGAAGGCGCGCAACGTAAAGTAGAAGCACGCAACTTCGATATTCGTAAGAATCTGCTGAAATATGACGACGTTGCCAATGAGCAACGCCAAGCGATTTATCGCCAGCGCGATGACATCCTCGGCGCTGAGCACATCAGCGATAATGTCACGCTGATTTTTAGCGATGTCATCGATAGCGTGATCAATGTCTATATCCCGCCGCAAAGCCTAGATGAGCAATGGGATATTGCTGGGCTTGAGCAGGCTATCCAAGCTGATTTCAACCTCACGTTACCGGTGCAACAATGGCTAGATGATGACAGCAAGCTGCATGAAGATGGCTTGCGTGAGCGCATCCGCGCTGAGGTGCAGCGCTCTTGGCAAGAGAAGCGTGAGCGTATGGGTACTACGGTGGCGAATCAACTTGAGAAACAGCTCATGCTGCAAGTCATCGATCGTCATTGGAAGGAGCATTTAGCGCAGATGGATTATCTGCGTAAAGGCATCCATTTGCGTGGCTATGCCCAGCGTAATCCCGAGCAAGAATATAAGCGCGAAGCCTTTGAGCTGTTTGAGCAACTGGTTAACTCAGTGAAGCTAGAGTTGGTGCAAACCGTATCGCGTTTGCATGTGCCAACTGAGGCTGAAGTGGCTGCTATGGAAGCGCAGCGGGCCGCTGAAGCGCAATCCATGTCTATGCAATATGAGCACGGAGAGGTTAGCGGCGCGGACGATTTTGACAATGAAAGTCTGTCCCCTGAGCAAGCTGAACAAGCAATTTCCGCCACTCAACGCCCAACTGAGGCGCCAGTTCAGCCATTCGTTCGTGAAGGTGAGAAGGTCGGTCGTAATGACCCATGTCCTTGCGGCTCTGGCCGTAAATACAAGCAGTGTCACGGACAATTAGCGTAATGAATGCGGGCGCATTTGCGTCGTAGGAGTCGGTCATGGCGGTGGGTGATGTGTCGATGCCGGTAATGCATCCGGTCGCAGGTGTTAAAATTGGTTTTGCCGAAGCTGGCATCCGCTATAAAAATCGCCGCGATTTAGTGGTTTTTGAGTTGGCCGCAGGCACGCATACCGCCGCCGTGTTCACCACGAATGCGTTTTGCGCAGCGCCGGTGCGTGTTGCTCAGCGCCATTTGGCCGAGGCTTCACCGCGGTATTTAGTCATCAATACAGGAAATGCCAACGCAGGCACAGGCGCTGCCGGCATGGCCGTGGCTGAGTTGAGCTGCGAAAGCCTGGCAAAACTCGTGGATGCTGAGTCGCATGAGGTACTGCCATTTTCGACGGGTGTGATTGGCGAGCTATTGCCTGTGTCGCGTCTTCAGGCAGGCCTGCCACAAGCCATTAGCTCGTTGGTTGCTGATCAATGGGCCGAGGCTGCTGCCGGCATTATGACCACGGATACATTGCCCAAGGGTGCCAGTGAGCAGTTCAATGTAGATGGCGTGACTTACACGGTGACGGGCATTTCTAAAGGTGCGGGCATGATTCGCCCCAATATGGCGACCATGCTGGGCTATGTTGCGACCGATTTGGCGATTGCTCCCGAGCTTTTGCAGACTGTGTTGCGCGAGCTTGCTGATACTTCATTTAACCGTATCACCATTGATGGCGACACCTCGACCAACGACGCCTGCGTGCTGATGGCGACGGGGCAGGCTGGTAATGCGCTGATCACTGATCGTAATGACCCACTATTTGTGGCTGCATTACCAGTGCTGCAGCGCGTGTTTCTGCGATTGGCGCAGCTTATCGTGCGTGATGGCGAGGGCGCGACTAAGTTTATGACGGTGCGTGTCGAGGGCGGCGCGAATACGGATGAGTGCTGCGATGTGGCTTACGCCGTGGCGCATTCACCGCTGATCAAAACTGCATTTTTTGCATCCGACCCGAACTGGGGTCGTATTTTGGCCGCCATTGGCCGTGCCGGTGTGCCCGCGCTAGACGTGAGCCTATTGCGTGTTTGGCTTGATGATGTGCTGCTATGTGAGCATGGCGGTGCTGCGGCTTCGTACACCGAAGCCCAAGGCTCGCGCGTGATGTCGCAACCGGAAATCACCATTCGCATCGACCTCGCTCGTGGCACTGCCTGTGACACGGTATGGACTTGCGATCTGTCTTACGACTACGTGAAAATCAACGCCGACTATCGCTCTTAAGATGCGCGTGGTCGTGGCGGTGTGCCGCAATGAGCTAGGCGAGGTATTGCTAGCTCAGCGCGCTGCCAAAGCGCACCTGGGCGGCACTTGGGAGTTTCCTGGCGGTAAGGTTGAGGCGGGCGAGTCCGATGGCGCTGCGCTTGTGCGTGAGTTGTATGAGGAGATCGGGCTTGATTTGGCGCGCTCTTCGGCCGCCGCACTTTTCCAGCCTCTGCTTACACGCCAATTCAACTATCCCGATCGATCGATAACTATTGCGGCTTATACGCTAGCGCTAAGTGCTGCGCAGTATGCACAGGTGCATGGCCGCGAAGGTCAGGCGTTGCGTTGGGAAAAGCCCGAAGCCATTGCTTTGCTGCCGACTCCGGCGGCAAATGCGCCGTTGATTGCCGCGCTACGCTGGCCATCGTGCTGGCATATCAGCCCGAACTTTGCGTTTAGTGCATGTGACGTTGCCAATGAGCGCGCTGTTCTGGACTGGGTGGCTGAGCGCTGCGCTTTATCTGGAGTAAGCCATGGTCTCGTGCTGCGCTTGCCGCAATGGCCCTTGGCGGCTTATGTCGCACTAGCTAAGCAAGCGCTAGCCTTAACCGAAGCCAT
The DNA here is from genome assembly GCA_041612115.1 of Perlucidibaca sp. GTDB lineage: Bacteria > Pseudomonadota > Gammaproteobacteria > Pseudomonadales > Moraxellaceae > Perlucidibaca. Next base: position 14,294 of record JBFJJU010000040.1, on the reverse strand, counting down.
AGGCCTACCTTTGCTGCTGCATGGCGATGTGCGTGCTTGTGCGGAGCTTGGCGCATTTGGTTTTCATGCCAGTGCATCACAGGCCGCGCAGTGGCAGCAGCACGCTTTGAGCAAAACCGATGTTTTACCGACTGGATATTGCTTAGCGGTGGCGACTCATGATGCTGATGAGCTTGCGCTGGCTCAAGCGGTGGCGGCCGACTGGGCGTGGTTGTCGCCGGTATTGCCGACGCCATCGCATCCTGATGCTGCTGGTTTGGGCTGGGCTGTTTGGGCAGCGTTAGCGCAAGCCACAACACTGCCGGTGTATGCGCTCGGTGGCTTGAGCCCATCGCTTGTGAGTCAGGCACGCAGCCATGGTGGTGTAGGTGTGGCCGGCATTAGCGGGTTTTAGTTTGCCGCTGAGCTTTACATTATTCGTGCTCGTCAAATTCGTCGGGTGGAGTTTGTGCCGGAATGGCATAGCGCTCACTGGCCCAGGCGCCTAAATCAATTAGCCGGCAGCGATCGCTGCAAAAAGGCCGAAACTCTGATGCCGCCTCCCAGCGCACCAAACGCTTGCAGCTTGGGCAGTTCAGAATGGCTACGCCGTCATCATCATCGGGAAGTTTTACGCTGTCGTTCATGGTCGCCACGCGAGATAGGTTTGATGAATAGTGTTGATCTGTTGCTCAAGCTCAGCCCGTGAGCCTTCATTGCTAATGACATCGTCGGCTGCCGCAAGGCGCTGTTCGCGCGTCCATTGCGCGGCCATGATGGCGCGGATCTGCGCTTCGCTAACACCATCGCGCTGACTGGCTCGCATAAGTTGAGTTGCCTCTGAAACATCAATCAATAAACTGCGTTGAGTCAGCGATGCTTGGCCCGACTCCCAGAGTAAGGGTGAGGCTAAAATGGCGTAGGGTGATTGTGCGGCCATGCATTGCTCATGCAAGCGCTGGCGAATGGCTGGGTGCGTGATCGCCTCCAATGCCTTGCGTTGAGTTGGATCGGCAAAAACGATTTCACGTAATGCCGCGCGATTAAGCGTGCCATCAGCCTGCAAAACATGCGTACCGAAGTGCTCAGCAATAGCGGTAAGGGCAGGCTCGCCAATTTGGACGATTTCGCGCGCCACAATATCAGCATCGATAACGTCGATGCCCAGTGTTTGAAAATGATCGGTGGCAGCGGTTTTTCCTGAGCCGATGCCGCCGCTAACCCCTAAAATCCAAGCGGCCATAGCGTTTGTGACTGAGTTGTAAATGAGGCGGCAAGGGTAGCGACTAGCGGCTGCCAAAACAACACAGCGCCGGCAATCGCTAATGCCGGGCCGAAGGCAAAAGCACCTTGCTCACCTTTGCGCCAGCGCAGCCAAAGTGCAAAGGCGAGGCCAATGACTGATGCCATTAAAAGTAGATTGGGCAATGCCCAAGGACCAAGCCAAGCACCAAGCGCCGCGAGCAATTTGGTATCGCCGCCGCCGAGGCCATCGCGTCCAGTAAAAAGTTTAAAGCCAGCCGCTAAGCTCCAAAATACGCCGTAGCTCAGAGCGCAAGCGATAACGGCTTCGTGCAGTGAAATAGGCATTGGATTGATGCCCAATGCCGTAGCGAGCAGGCCCAGCCATAGCAGCAATAGTGTGAGGCGGTCGGGTAGCCATTGGCTATCGAAGTCAATGAGCGCTGACACGAGTAGCAGTGTGCTAAAAACAGCGGCGGCGACAGCGCTAAACTGCCAGCCTAGGCTCAACACTGAAGCCAGCGCAATGGCGGAAACTGAGAGCTCAACTAAAGGATAACGAATGCTGATTCGGGCTTGGCAATGATGGCAGCGGCCGCGCAAAAATAGCCAACTAAATACAGGCCAAAGATCGCGAAAGCGCAAAGTTGTGTGGCAGTGCGGGCAATGTGAGCGTGGATGGCTAAGATCGAATCTGGTGTCGTCTTGTGTGTCTGTTGAAGTGTTACCTGGTAGCGGGTTTGGTAAGCCATGGGCATCAAGGTAGGCAATGACATCGGCGCGATACTCCGCGTCCATTTGTTTAGGCGTGCGATGAATCACGACATTGCAAAAGCTGCCGATGATGAGACCGAAAATGACCACCAGCAAGAGCATTAAATCACCTGACCTAATTGAAATAATGGAAGGTAGAGCGAGAGCACCAGAGTGCCGACAATGACGCCTAAAAAAGCCATGAGCAAGGGTTCAATAAGCTTTACCGATTGTTCGCAACGGCGCTCAAGCTCGGCTTCAAATTGAGCAGCCAATGTCTCTAGCATGGCAGCGAGCATACCCGATTCTTCGCCGATGGCGATCATTTGCCAGCTCAACGCAGGGTAGAGATGCTGCTGTTTTAGTGCTTCGGATAAGCATTGGCCATGACAAACCGCATCGCGCAAAGCTGTTTGGGAGCTACTTAATGGCGACTGCCCAATGAGGCTGGCGGTGCAGTCGAGGGCGTCGACAAACGATAAGCCGGCACTCAGAGTTTCGCAGAGGCCGCGATGCCATTGACCAAGGGCATGTGCTCGCGTGAGTGGGCCGGCTAATGGTAGGTGCCAGAGCAAACGATAGAGCCATGAACGTATTGCTGTTGAGCGTCGCCAAAGCCAAGACATGGCGACGCAGATAAGCAACATCGTGGCAAATAATTGCAGGCCGTAATTTGCTACCCATGTGCTCAAGCTCATCACGCGCTGAGTCAACCAAGGCAGTTCGGCATCGAAGCTGGCGTAAAGCTCGGCGAAGCTAGGCACAACCTGTGTGAGCAAGTAAGCGCTCACTAAAAGCGCGCCTGTGAGCACCACCATAGGATAGCGAATGGCGCGTTGAACCTCTTGCCGTAAACTTTGCCGGCGCTGCTGAGCATGGACTAGGCGACTTAGTTGCTCATTGAGTCGACCGGTTTGTTCCGCCATGCCTAAGAGCGCGATGTCAGCCTCGTTAAATACCTGCTGCTGACGAAGGCTTTGCGACAAGCTTTGACCTTGCTCAATACCACTTAGCACGGGTTGCCACCAACGCTGCTGAGGTACTGGTTGTTGTAGTTGTAGCAAGCCCAGTGCGGGATGCAAGGCAATGCCGGAGCGCAACAGCATTGCCAATTGCGCTAACCATTGGCGACGTATAGCAGCAATGGGCGCTTGTGGTCGTTTGCGCCAATTTTGAACTTTAAGCGCGAGCGCTTTCATAGCTCACGACCTAGTACGCGCTCAACTTCGCGCACTTCCGTTAAGCCTAATCCCACACATTCGACTGCGTGCTCGCGCATGGAGCGCCAATCTTGCTTAATGAGCAATTCGCTTAAGTCGCGCTGGTCGGCACCATTGGCCCAGGCATTAACGATTTCTGGTGTGAGCGCGAGCGCTTCATATAGACCGATTTGGCCTTGATAACCGTTTAAGCATTCGTTGCAACCGAAGTGCCCGAGTGGCGCGCAATGAGCGCAGCGCTTGCGAACTAAACGTTGCGACAGCACCAAGCGTAAACAGCTACTGACGAGATAGTCTGGAACGCCTAAATGCCGTAGCCGAGTTAGGCCTTCTAGAGCACTTCCAGTGTGCAATGTAGAAAGTACCAAATGCCCGGTTTCAGCGGCTTGCACAGCCATATCAGCGGTGGCTTTATCGCGTATTTCGCCAACCATTATGACGTCGGGGTCGTGGCGCAGAAGCGCGCGTAAGATTTCCGCAAAGCCCAAGCCTATGCGTGGCGTAATCGCAGTTTGGTTAACACCCGCCAATATGTGCTCTATGGGGTCTTCGACAGTGGCGATGTGCCGTTCACGTGAGTTCAGTGCTTGCAGGCAGGCATATAGCGTAGTGGTTTTGCCTGAGCCAGTGGGGCCGGTGATAAGAATTAAGCCATCTGGGCACTGTAGCGCATGGTCGAGATTGGCGCTGATGTGACTAGGTAAACTTAATTCTATGAGGCTGCGTAAAGCCCCTGTTTCACACAGTCTTAAGCAGAGCTTTTCACCATGCAATGTAGGTAAGCTGGCGACACGAAGGCTGCCGACCTCAGGCAGATTGAGGCGACCATCTTGCGGTAGTCGGCGCTCGGCCAAATCAAGATTAGCCAAGACCTTAATGCGCGAGACGAGTCGACTCTGCCATTGCGCAGGAATATGTTGCCAGTCGTGAAGCAGGCCATGAATGCGCAGGCGCAACTGCGCGCCATCAGCCGTTGCATCTATATGTAAGTCGGATGCGCCGAGGCTAACTGCCTGGCGTAGCAGCGTACTCAGCCACGGCACGATGTCGTCATCTTGGCGAGGCAGGGCAATGGCTGGCCGCTGATTCATGAGGCTGCCTAGACGCCAGTGCGTTGGCGAGTGCAGGCAGCTATAGCGCCATTGGCCACATTGGCTAATGTCCAACTCAGCATGTCGTCGGCCAGTGTGCCGGTGAGTGTCATTTTGCAGTCGCCCGCCTTAGCATTGCCCGTGATGGTGGCGATTACTGTGTCGGTGCCACTACTAGCCAAGGTTAGCGCGCCCGTGCTGTGCTGTGGTGCTGGCAGTGCAGCAAGTCCAATCTTCGCTGCTGTATCGCAAGCGGTAGCTAAGCCGCCTTCTTGCTGTAAACATTCAGAAACTGCGAGTTTAAAAGGCTCAACCTGAGTGAGATTCACCGACCATCGCGCCCGTGTTAAATAATCTTGATATTGCGGCACTGCTACCGCCGACAATACTGCGACGATAGCGACAACGATCATCAGCTCAATCAAGCTAAAACCGCATGTTGAAATACGCATAAGGTGGCCTCCTTGCCATGCGCCCGGAGTGGGCGTGTCCTGTGCTTAAAAGCGTAGACACGGCTTGGTCAGCTCGCTAGGGCGAGGCAGAAATATATTTTTGTGGGCGGCTAGTGGTAATAGTGAGTGGGAGTGTGTAGCGGCGGTCTGATGCTTGTCAGTCCCGTGTGGCCTCGCTAGAATTACGCCTCCCCCAATGCCGGTGTAGCTCAGTTGGTAGAGCAGCGCATTCGTAATGCGAAGGTCGTAGGTTCGACTCCTATCTCCGGCACCATGATTCCTAAAAGCCTGTTTCGTCATGTTGTTTTTGCTTGAGAAAAGGGATGCCCCAACACGCCTCGTGGGCGATAGTTCAGATTGAGTTGGAGTAACGGTAGCTCTTTTTCGTACTGGTAAGTGACTAAGCCAAGTAGGCCTGCACAGATAAAGCCAGACGTGTGGCGGGGCGAGGTAGGTCGGCGCGAATAGGCGAACGCCGTAGCGCAGTCCTACCTCGCTCCGCCACACCATCCACTACATCAAGCCAACGAAGCAATACGCTCACGTTGACTCTGCACCACCGCTTGCGCGCGCAAGCTATCGGCAATTTTCTCGCGCTCTTTCGCCACCACATCTGCTGGTGCGCGAGCAATAAACGACTCATTCGATAGCTTGCCCTCGACACGTGCTACCTCTTGGCCAAGGCGAGCGATCTCCTTATCCAAACGAGCCAACTCGGCGCCAACATCTATCAAACCTGCCAATGGCACGCCCAGTGTCATCGCGCCCACTAAGGCGGTTGAAACCGGCGGCATGTCGGCCTCGACAGGAACTGGCGTGATGCTTTCCAAACGGCCAATAAAGCGCAGCAGCGCACCTTGGCGTTGCAGGCGCGCTAGGTCATTATCGCTAGCATTAGCGACTAATAGCGGCAACGGTTTGCCAGGCGAAATGCCCAGCTCACCGCGGATATTGCGCAGACCAGCAACGAGTTGTTGCACCCAAGCGATCTCTGTAGCGGCTTCGTTATCGATGCGCGACAAATCAGGCTCGGGGTAGCGCGCCAACATCAAAAACTCACCTTCAACATTGGCCAGCGGCTTTATGCGCTGCCAAATTTCTTCGGTGATGAACGGCATCAACGGGTGTGTGATGCGCAAAATAGTTTCTAGTACGCGCACTAAAGTGCGGCGCGTCGCGCGTTGCTCCTCAGGGTTCGATGTCGTGTCAGCCATCAGAACTGGCTTGGTCAGCTCCAAATACCAATCGCAGTATTCGTTCCAAACAAAGTCATAGATGGTTTGCGCGACATGATCGAAACGGTATTCGGCCATCGAGGCAATGACGGCGGCTTCGGTTTCTTGCAGGCGTGAGATGATCCAGCGGTCGGCCAGCGAGTAGGTCAGTGGCAGCGACTCATCTTGGCCGCAGTCTTTGCCTTCGGTGTGCGAGAGCACATAGCGCGTGGCATTCCAGAGCTTGTTGCAGAAGTTGCGATAGCCTTCGACACGGTTCATGTCGAACTTGATGTCGCGGCCGGTCGAGGCCAGTGCGCAGTTGGTAAAACGCAGGGCATCAGTGCCAAAAGCGCGTATGCCTTCGGGGAACTCTTTGCGCGTGGCCTTCTCGATTTTCTCGGCCATTTTGGGCTGCATCAGGCCGGTGGTGCGCTTCTCCACCAATTCATCAAGCGTGATACCGTCGATGATATCGAGTGGGTCGAGCACATTGCCTTTCGACTTCGACATTTTCTGGCCTTCGCCATCGCGCACTAAGCCGTGCACATAGACCGTTTTGAATGGTACTTGCGGCGTGCCGTCTTCATTTTTCATGAAGTGCATGGTCATCATGATCATGCGCGCGACCCAGAAAAAGATGATGTCGAAGCCAGTGACCAAGGTATTGGTTGGATGGAAAGTGCTCAGATCAGGTGTTTTATCTGGCCAGCCTAGCGTTGAGAATGTCCATAGCGCCGAGCTGAACCAGGTGTCGAGTACGTCGTCATCTTGGCGCAGCAAAACATCGGTACCGAGATTATGTTTGGCGCGAACCTCAGCTTCATCGCGGCCAACATAGACGCGGCCGGCTTCGTCATACCAAGCAGGGATGCGATGGCCCCACCAGAGCTGACGCGAAATGCACCAGTCCTGGATGTCGCGCATCCAGGCGTAATACATATTTTGGTATTGCTCAGGTACAAATTTGATGCGGCCATCTTCAACCGCTTCCAATGCTGGTTTGGCGAGTACGGAGGCTTTCACATACCACTGGTCAGTCAGCCATGGTTCAACGACCACATTGGAGCGGTCGCCGGTGGGCACTTTCAAATCGTGCGGTTTAATTTCTTCTAGCCAGCCCTCTGCTTCAGCTTGAATAACCACGGCTTTACGTGCAGCAAAACGGTCTAGGCCAGTGTAAGCGGCGGGGCAGACTTCAGGCTCTAGCGTGGCAAATGTGCCATTCGCCATCACGTCAAAATTAGCCAAAATAGCGGCGTCACGGTCGAGCACATTGATTAATGGCAGGTCGTGGCGTTTGCCTACTTCATAGTCGTTAAAGTCGTGTGCAGGCGTGATTTTGACACAGCCGGTGCCGAAATCTTTATCCACATAGGTGTCGGCCACGATAGGAATTAAGCGGCTAGTAATTGGCAAGCGTATTTGCTGGCCAATGAGGTGCGTATAGCGCTCATCTTCAGGATGCACAGCGACAGCACTATCACCGAGCATGGTCTCGGGCCGCGTGGTGGCGACAATTAAAAAGTCTTTACCTTCGACGCCCTGCAAGCCCAGTGCGGAGTCGGCTAAGGGATAGCGGAAATGCCACATTGAGCCTTTCTTTTCTTCCGACAACACTTCCAAGTCGGAGATGGCGGTGTGCAGCTTCGGATCCCAGTTCACCAAGCGTTTGCCGCGATAAATTAGGCCGTCTTCATGCAGCCGTACAAAGGCTTCTTGCACGGCTTTCGACAAGCCGGCATCCATGGTAAAGCGTTCGCGCGACCAATCCACCGATGAGCCGAGGCGGCGAATTTGGCGAGTAATGGTGCCGCCAGACTGCTCTTTCCATTCCCAGATTTTCTCGAGGAATTTGTCACGGCCAAGGTCATGACGATTAATGCCCTGCGCCGCGAGTTGGCGCTCCACCACCATCTGTGTAGCGATACCGGCATGATCGGTGCCCGGCTGCCACAATGTGTTGTGGCCGCGCATGCGGTGAAAGCGCACCAACGCATCCATGATGGCATTGTTGAAACCGTGGCCCATGTGCAGCGAACCCGTCACATTCGGCGGCGGGATCATGATGCTATACGGCGTGCCCGTGCCGGATGGCTTAAAGCAGCCAGCAGCCTCCCAGCGTTCGCTCCAAGTGGCTTCAATTTCTGCAGGGTTAAACGTGGGTTCCATAGATTTCTCGCAACGGCAAAACGGATGGTCAGCGGTGTGACCGAAAGGCGTGATTATACCTGCAGCAGCGGCTCAGTGCGTGAGCGCTAGAGCGGTAACTCATGCGCATCGACTCGATAGCCTTGGCGCTTATAGGCTTTCCAATGCTCACGAGCCTGTTCGCGCTCGGTGTCACTGCCTGCCACTATCTCGATGACACGATTAAAGCGCTCGAACCCTGAGGCTAACTCAGCGCCAAGATTCACTAAAATATCGCGGCATTCCGCTGGCGGCGTCTGCCATGTCACACGCACTGGTGGTGGTGGTGTTGGGCCATCACCAACTAAATGATGCGGAATAAATGACTCGGCCTTGAAGGTCCACAGCACTTCGTCGAGCGCTTCGGCCTCCGCTTGCGTATCGGCAACAATCAGCACTTGGCGCTTTTGCTTCAGCGCCTTTTCCGCCAAGCGGCAGACAGTGGTCGCCCGCGCACTTAGCGGTGCATCGGGCGGTAACACATAGAAGGTGATTTCCACTGCTTAGGCTGCTGCACGCGCGCGTAAAAACTCGAGCAATAGCGGCACCGGACGGCCGGTGGAGCCTTTCGCGGCGCCACTTAGCCAGGCTGTGCCAGCGATGTCTAAGTGTGCCCAGTCATAGGCTTTGGTGAAGCGGGCCAAATAGCAGGCGGCAGTAATTGAGCCAGCGGTTGGGCCGCCAATGTTTGCGATGTCTGCAAACGGCGAGTCGAGCAACTCTTGGTAATCATCCCAGACTGGCATGCGCCAGGCGCGGTCATCAACGCGTTGGCCTGCGGCGAGCAGCTCATCGGCGAGTTCATCTTTCGGTGAGAACAGGCCGGTAGCGACTTTGCCCAAGGCCACCACACAAGCGCCGGTGAGAGTGGCGATGTCGACAACGGCGGCTGGTTTGAAACGTTCAACGTAGGTCAGTGCGTCGCAGAGTACCAAGCGGCCTTCAGCGTCGGTGTTGAGGATCTCCACCGTTTGGCCAGATAGCGTGGTGACAATATCGCCGGGGCGTGTGGCGGTGCTAGAGGGCATATTTTCAGCACAGGCAATCACGCCGATGACGTTGAGCTTGAGTTTGGCGAGTTTGATCGCCGCCATCACGCCTAAGACTGAGGCTGCGCCGCACATATCGTATTTCATCTCATCCATGCCAGCGCCGGGCTTTAGGCTGATGCCGCCGGTGTCGAAGGTGATGCCTTTGCCGACTAGCACGACTGGCGCATCTTTGGCCTTGCCGCCGGAATAGGTCATGGTCACTAGCTGGGCTTCGTGTGCCGAGCCTGCCGAGACAGAGAGCAAGCAGTGCATGCCCATTTTGCGTAGTTCAGCATCGCCTTTGACGTCGACGGTCATCGAGCCATCGTCTTCGGCTAAGGCCAAGCCCATTTCGGCCAAATAGCCGGGGTAGGCGATATTTGGCGGCTGATTGCCTAAGTCGCGTGCAAAGTTTTGTCCAGTGCCAATGCACTGGCCCCAGGTGAGCGCAGCTTTGGCAGCCTTCAGCTCGGCCTTGTCGGTAATGGCTACAGTGAGTTTGGTCTGATTTGCTTCCGTCGTCGGCTTCTTGCTCTTATAGGCATCGAAGCGATAGCTGGCGGCCAGCGCAAAGCGAGCGTGGTCACTGATGCGCTCATTGAGATCGCGGCCAGCAACGGGTAGTTCGCACAAAGTCGAGGCGACCTTGCTCATTTTATTCGGCAGGGCTTTTACAGCGCTGGTGATGATCTTTTGCCATTGCTGCAAATTAATCGCCTCGGCATCGCCAGCACCAACGACCAATACCAAACTTGCCTTCACGCCAGCTAAGCCATATAGCGTTTGCGTTTGGCCAGGCTTGCCTTCAAAGCCAGCAGCATCGAGCGCAGCTTGCAGAGCGCCTGCACTGGCCTCGTTTAGCGCAGCGGCAGCAGGGCTTAAGTGTGTACCTTGGGCGGCAATAATGAGCGCTGAGTGGGCAGCCTCGGCAAGACGATCGTGAGCAATAACGGCAACGGCCAAATCCATAAAAACCTCATCGTGGCGAATTCAGCGAATATCTGCCCTTTAGATGATGCATTGAGGGCAGACACAGCCGAGTGGATGTCTGATAATCTGCGGCTAGTTTACTGCTCATCGGCCCTTTTGCCAGTGCCATCTCATGCACTGGCCGGCAATGACCCTCATTATTTATAGGATGCTGCTGTGATCATCCGGCGATACATCAATAAGCAAGTGCTAGGCACAACAATGGCGGTAGCAGGCTTGCTCACCGTTATTTTAATGAGCGGGCGCATCATTCAGTTTTTTGAGCGCGCCGCATCAGGCAAATTATCAGTCAATTTATTAGCCGCAGTGGTGTGGTATCGCTTGCCGAGTTTTCTTGAGCTGATTTTGCCCTTAGGCCTTTTTATGGGGCTGCTACTCGCGCTTGGGCGCATGTATTTAGACAATGAGATGGCGGTATTGTCGGCATCTGGCATTGGCCAGCGGCATTTGATTCGCTGGCTATCGCCGGTGGTCATGTTGATTATTATTGCCACGGCTTCGATGTCTCTATGGCTAACATCCTTGGGCTACGCCGCATCTGCCAAGCTTTACGCAGAGCAGGCCGAGCGCAGCACCTTTGATCTCATCCAGCCCGGCCGCTTTCAGCAGTTAGGCGACCGCATGCTCTATGCTGATCTCAGTGAAGATCGCGCGCGCCTGCAAGATGTCATCATGTTGGAGTCGAAAAAAGACGCGAATGGCGTGGAGCGCCAAGTCATTATTCAGGCCAAGTCGGGCCAGCGGGTTTACGATGAGGCGCTAAAAGGCCAAGCCATTGAGCTGAGCGAAGGCTCACGCTGGGATGTGCGACCTGGTGATGGTGCCTATCAGCGCATGCAATTTGATAGCTACCGCCTGCGCTATAAACAAGCCGATGCGCCCTCAGAAAAAGCCGATAGCCCGCGCGCTATCTCAACAGCCGAGCTTTGGCAGCAACGCTTCGATGACCCGAAAGCCGCCGCTGAAATGGGCTGGCGCTGGTCGCTTATTGTCTTGGTACCGATTATTTCTTTGCTGGCCCTGCCGCTGGCTAAAGTGAATCCACGCCAAGGTCGCTACTTAAAGTTACTGCCGGCGGTGGTGCTGTATTTGAGCTATGTCGTGCTCTTAGTCGCCACCCGAAATGCCATTGAAAAGTCGCAGCTTGGTGAGACTGCTTACCTTGCGGTACATGGTGTGTATTTAGCCTTAGCGCTTGTGCTGTTTCGCTTAGGTCGTCCGCGCCGTGTGCCGCATACGGCGGTCGCCACATGAAGCGTTTATCCCGCCACGTTAGTGTGACCGTATTGCTGGCCATGCTTATGGTGCAGGCCATGCTGCTCGGACTTGATCTGGTGTTTTCGTTTATCGGTGAGCTCGACAATGTTCGCGGCGGGTTTGGCGCGTGGCAGGCCTTCCAATACACACTGTATATTTTGCCTAGCCACAGCTATGAAATCCTGCCGATGTCGGCATTGATTGGCGCTTTAGTCGGCCTCGGCACGCTGGCGTCGAACTCCGAGCTGACCATTATGCGTGCAGCCGGTGTGAGCTTGGCGCGCATCGTCTGGTGGGTTGTGCGCGGCGCATTGGTGGTGATTTTACTGGGCATGGCCTTGGGCGAATACGTGGTGCCGATTACCGAGCAACGCGGTGATGCCTTGAAAGCACGCGCCTTAGGTCAGGATTACCAGCCCGGTCGCATCACTGGTTATTGGCAGCGTGAGGGCAATGAGCTGATCAATATCCGTGTGGTCACGCCTGAAGGGGAGCTGCTAGGCGTGAGTCGTTACGCTTACAACGCCGATGGCCAGCTGCAGCAAGCGGTGTTTGCTGCGCGTGGCGACTATCACAGCAGTCATTGGCAGCTGCACGATGTACAAACCACCGAGTACTTGCCCGATGCCAGTGCCCAGGTAAGTACACTGGCTAACTTAAAGTGGCAGATTGATTTAACCCCTGAGTTTTTGCGTGTTGCCGCCGCGCCACCGCAGCAACTAGGTTTGGCTGACCTGCACTCATTTGCGCAATATCTGAAACGCCAAACACTAGACTCTGGTACTTATGATCTGCAGTTTTGGAAAAAAATACTCAGTCCATTGGCTGTGTTGTCGATGATGCTGGTTGCCTGCTCATTTATTTTTGGTCCGCTACGTTCGGTGACCTTAGGCTTTCGCATTATTACCGGCGTTTTGATCGGCCTAGGCTTTCGCTATGTGCAAGATGCTGCCGGCTTTGCCAGCCTGATCTATCACACCCCGCCGTTATTATCGGTGCTTATACCCATTGCCTTGACTATGGTTCTTGGCGGCTTTGCGCTGTATCGAGCGCGCTGATGAGTCTACGTTGGCAACAATGGGCAGTGACTGACATCGGCACTCGCCGCGCGCAAAACGAAGATGCCATTGTGCTGCGCGATGATGTCCAGTTATGGGCGGTTATTGACGGCCTTGGCGGCCAAGATACGGGCACCGTAGCTAGCGCGGCACTGGCCCATGCGCTGGCGCATTTGAGCTTGTCGACTCAACTTGCCGATGCCTGCGACCAACTCGACGATGTGTTGCTCGCAGTGCATGAGCAAATTCACGCCTTCTCACAAGCGCAAGTGCCGTCGCGATTGGTCGGTGCCACGGTTGGTGTGCTGCGCGCAACGGCAACGTGGAGCCTATTTGTTTGGGTCGGCGATGTGCGTTTATATCGCCTGCGCGATGGCCAGTTTACCTTACTCAGCCAAGATCATCTTGACGACAATGGCAATCTCACGCGCCTCATCGGCACCGATGAGCCCTTGCCAGATGCCTTAGTGTTACGCGCGCAGGCAGGCGATCGCTACTTGCTCTGCAGCGATGGCTTGCATGCGCAAGTGCCGGAAAATCGCTTACAGCATTGGTTGGCTCGTGACCCTGTTCTAGCCCTGCGCGAGCTAGTCGCCGAGGCATTGGTCGCTGGCGGTCATGATAACGCCAGCATGGTCTTGCTAGAGGTTAGCAATGGCGAAGATTGATCTAGATGATGTGAATTTTGCACTGCAGGAGCTGGTGCGCTTGCAGCTGGCAGGTGAGCTAGCCGCTGAGGAAGCTTGGCGTGAACGCCAGCAGCTGCTCGATGCCGTAGAGGCAAATTGGGCTGATGTGCCAGAGCAGCTGACGCCAACGAGCAGTGCCGTAGATGCCGACGCATCCACAACAAGTAGTCATGAAGATGAACGCAAGCTATCTCGCTTGTTCAGCATGGTGTCGACGCGGTTGTGGCCGCGCCTACGCGAGCTAGGCTTGGTTTGGGTCTTGTTCGGGCTGACTGTCGCCACCTGCCTTTATGTGGCGTCACTATAAATAATGGCTAGCGTGTTATTTGTCGCCAAAAAGTCCTAGAAAGCGGTAAGGCTTGCGAGTTTTTGGCGGCACTGGCACGCGCACCACTTCGGTGTCACTCATGACATCGTGCAAGCAGCGGCCGTGGCTTAAGCCAGTCAACGGTAGCCAGCCCCAGACATAATTCACCATGAAGCCGAGCAATACGCTAAAGCCGAAGGCTTTGCCGTTGCCATCTTGCAATACCCAGGCGATGGCGCCGCAAGTCACCGGCAAAGCGCAGGCAGAAAGAAAGCGGCGAAGTGCATCGCGCCAGCGCGGACGCTGGCCATCGCGGCGAATAAGCTCTAGACGCCAAGTTTGCATGCCCAAAGTTTGCCCACTGCGTGTCCAGCAATAGCCATAAAAACCAAAGATGATGAGTACGCTGGCGGGGAATTGCAGGCCGTAACGTATTTCTGCCGAGAGCAGTTCTACTTCTTGTGAGCTTGCCGATTGGCCGCTGGTGAAAATGCCGACCAAGATGACATTGAGCACAGCGAGTAGGGCGATAAGCAGCAGCGCATCATAGAGCAGACAGATTAAACGTACACTGACGCCGGCGCGCGGATATTCCAAAGCGCTAGGCGTTTGAGCTTGCGTATTAGCTGGGTTTTTCTGGCGGCGTTTGCGTTGGAAGGGTGCAGATGAGCGACTCATTGTTAGATCCTGTCGTGGGGCGCTTAAAGCATAAGCAGACAAGGATCAAAGCATCGCGGAGCAAGGTCAAGTGGTGCCGAGGAAGGGAATCGAACCCTTACGATGTCTCCACCGGCGGATTTTGAGTCCGCTGCGTCTACCAG
>JBFJJU010000039.1:0-20589 GCA_041612115.1 Perlucidibaca sp. | reverse complement strand
TGGCCGCTGGCAGGACTACCTCAATAATAAGCTGTCGGCAGCAATGACACGCCGCTCGGCCTGGGCTCTGTTCGCATTATCATTTGTTGCCGTCTACCGCGAAGTCTTCGAGACAGTGTTGTTCTACTCTGCGCTCGCAGCCGATGGAAATGGCAGCGCGCTTGCCGCTGGTTTTATTACGGCGGTCGTACTGCTCGCAATCATTGCTTGGGCATTGCTGCGCACAAGTGCACGGCTGCCAATCGGAAAGTTTTTCTCGTACACGTCGATATTTGTTGCGACTCTGGCTGTGGTGCTCATCGGGAAAGGCATCTCGGCATTGCAGGAAGCGGGATGGATCGGTGCTACGCCACTCGATTTCCCTCGCGTAGAGCTGCTCGGCATCTATCCGACGACGCAAACGCTGACGGCACAAGCATTGGTAGCGCTTATATTGGTGGTTGGCTTCGGGCTCAATTGGTTTAGGGCACGCACTACCATTTGAGCCCGAGCACGATTTTGGGTACTGACAAGCTAATTCTCAGGTTGATATAGCTTGTCTACGAGTACCTACAACCGACATTACTTTCACCCTAGCATCATCAGTTATGAGGCGATGAGTTAATAGTTGGATCTTGGAGCTTCAAATACAGCACACACAGCATCCAGTGGTAGTGCACGACTAAACGTTTGAATCAGCGCATACGATTGATGCCTTCCGACATCAAGAGCGCGGTTGTAGCCTTTTTTAAATGCCCCTCTCTAACTCAAGGCGCGCGATGCGCACCTCAAGAGCCTGAATTTGTTGTTGCTCAGGCGTTAATGCTTTGCTCTTTAGTGTGCTGCCGTCACGTTCAAATTGCAGCTGTTCTACCCATCGGCGCAGCGCAGCCTCGCCAACGCCAATCGCTCGGCACGCCGCCGTAATCGAATAGCCTTGGTCAAGAGCTAGCGCAGCCGCATCATGTTTGAATTCAGTGGAAAACGTACGATGATAAGGACCGATTCCACTAGACATCTCTTTGCCTCACAATTGTGAGTAATGGAGATTGTTATGGCAGTTCGTTTTTCAGATGAGTTCAGATTAGAAGCCGTTCGCCAAGTTACTGAGCGTGGTCATTCCGTTGCCGATGTAGCTCATCGTCTCGGTGTGTCCACACACAGCCTTTATGCTTGGATCAAAAAGCAAGATAAGCCAGTGGCTGTTTCCGCTGCCGAGATTGAGATAAAACGCCTTGAGGCCCAGCTACAACGAGTTACTGAAGAGCGGGATATTCTAAAAAAGGCCGCCGCGTACTTTGCCAGCCAGTCCCGGTAAAGTACGCCTTCATTAAGGCTCATGAGCGTCAGCACGCTATCGTTACTCTGTGTCGTGTAATCAAGGTGGCTATTACGCGTGGCGTAAACAGCCTCTTTCTGACCGTGCTCGCAGTGATCGGCGAATGCTAGGTCTCATTAAGCAAGCGTGGCTGCAAAGCGGTACGGTCTATGGTTATCGCAAGATCACTTGGGACCTTCGTGATTGGGGCGAAACGGTTGGCAAGAATCGAGTGCTGCGTCTGATGCAAGGTGCTGGCCTGAAGGCCCAGCGAGGTTACAACAAACGACCTCAACACCACTCAGGCCAGCCTGCTGTGTTGACGCCAAATCACTTGCAGCGCGAATTTAACGTAGACGCACCCAATAAAGTGTGGGTAACCGACATCACGTATATCCGTACCCATGAGGGCTGGCTGTACTTGGCTGTCGTTATCGATTTGTTCTCTCGACAGGTGGTGGGCTGGTCAATGGGTGCGCGAATGGAAACGGAACTTGTGCTCAATGCCTTGTTGATGGCGGTATGGCATCGCAGGCCAAATCAACAAGTAATGATTCACTCGGATCAAGGTAGTCAGTTTAATAGCCATGAATGGCAGACCTTTTTAAAAGCTCATAACCTTGTTGCAAGTATGAGTCGGCGCGGAAATTGTTGGGATAATGCAGTTGCTGAGAGCTTCTTCCAATTGCTGAAGCGTGAACGAATACGCCGTAAGGTATATCTAACTCGTGATGATGCCCGGTTGGATATATTTGACTACATCGAGGTTTTTTATAATCGGAACCGCAAACATGGTTCTACAAATAAGCTGTCGCCAGTAGAGTATGAGCGGCAGTACCTAATGAGGCATGAGATTGTCTAGTAGAGTCGGTCCTTATCAGGGATTGCCAAGCTTCTTATGACAGTGGGGCGGCTTTGATTCCACCACCGAATCTACCCGGTCGAACCTGCCGAGAAGATGACATAACGATTACATCAATGTAATGCAATTGTCACCTGTTCGATAGTGGCGGCGCCATAAAGAAATTGCAAAGCTGGCGTGAACTTCCCTTTCGGACGCCGTGACCGTAGAGGCAGTCTGTACCCGAGCTGGTCCGGTGCTTCTCGATGCGTACGCCGATCACGACCTTCCCGGTCTGGGCTGTGAACCCCGAGCGAGGAACAGCCAGCGAGAAGTTGACAGGAAATAACCTACATATCAAGTAGTTATGATTGGCTCGGTGGAGCGGGTACGGCCAAAAACGATGACAGTTGTAGCCATCATGGCTGGGTTACTGCCGATCATGTGGAGTACGGATACCGGATCGGAGGTAATGAGGCGTATTGCAGCTCCGATGGTGGGTGGGGATGATTTCTTCCACTATCCTCACACTCATTGTCATCCCGGTATTCTATACGCTGGTGAAACAGCATCGATTAAGGCCTCGTTAATCAACGGATGGTGGATGAGGGGGCACAAGCTGCTGAAACATCTGTTCTTCAGCAGCTTGTGTTATCAGAGCATCATTCCGTGGGTTATCGCCCCATTCAATCGCGTGAGCCACGAAGCCGGAGAGCGTTGAAAACCACCGATGCCGAGCTGAGACTCATTGCGAGTGCGGCGAACATGGGTGAGAGCAGAATACCCGTGAGGGGATACAACACACCGGCTGCGATCGGGACGCCAAGCGCATTGTAGATAAACGCGAAACCCAGATTTTGCTTCATATTAGCGACGGTACTATCGGAAAGGTGCCGTGCGGTGGAGATTCCACGCAAGTCGCCTTTGACCAGGGTTACCTGAGCGCTGTTCATGGCAACGTCTGTACCCGTCCCCATGGCGATACCTACGTTAGCCTTTGCGAGAGCCGGGGCATCGTTAATCCCGTCCCCAGCCATAGCTACAATACAACCTTCAGCTTGAAGCTGTGTGACGAGGTCAAGCTTGTCAGCAGGTTTGACTTCGCCGTGCACTTCGTCGATTCCCAATTCCTTGGCAACAGCGTTAGCCGTTGCAATACCATCGCCGGTTGCCATGATGATACGAATCCCCGCTTGCTGGAGATCTCGCACTGCTTCCAGCGTGCTCTGTTTGATCGGGTCGGAGACAGCCAACAGGCCTGCAAGTTGGCCATCCGAGGCGAGATACATGACACTCGCACCTTTTTCGCGCAATGAGTCGGCGATGTTTGTCAGGTGGGTAACATCAATCCCGTCTTGCTGCATCAGAGCAGTATTGCCCAGGACCAGCGACTTACTATCGACTTGGCCACGAACGCCGATGCCGCTACCTGATTCAAAATCGTCGACTGCACTGAGTGTGAGGCCGCGCTCGCGCGCCGCGTTCACAATAGCGTCGGCAAGTGGATGTTCACTGCCTTGATCGAGGCTCGCTGCAAGACGTAGTACTTCATCGGCAGTTATGTCACCTGCCGGAATTGCTTGTTCAAAAGCCGGACGTCCTTCAGTCAATGTGCCGGTTTTATCAACAATCAGAGTATCGACTTTGCGGAAGTTCTCAATCGCGGCGGCATCGCGAAACAGCACGCCTTGCGTAGCGGCTTTGCCGGTTGCCACCATGATGGACATGGGTGTGGCCAGCCCCAACGCACACGGGCAAGCGATAATCAGCACCGCAACAGCATTTATCAAACCGTACACCCAGCTCGGTTGCGGACCGAAGAATCCCCAAACGAACAGAGTTGTTATGGCGATGACCACTACAGCCATAACGAAGTAACCGGCAACCAAGTCAGCCATGCGCTGCATGGGAGCGCGCGAACGCTGCGCCTGCGCTACGAGCTGCACAATCTGAGAGAGCACTGTGGCAGAACCCACTTTCTCTGCCCGAATCACAAGAGCGCCTGAAGTATTCATCGTCGCGCCAATCACCTTGTCTCCGGGCCGCTTGCTTACGGGGAGTGGCTCTCCGGTCAACATCGACTCATCCAATGAGCTATTACCTTCCTCTACCGTGCCGTCAACCGGGACTTTTTCACCAGGGCGAACGCGCAAGCGATCACCTTCATGTACGTGATTCAAAGGCACATCTTCCTCAGTGCCATCCTTGTTGATCCGCCGTGCTGTCTTAGGCGCCAGACCGAGCAAGGACTTGATGGCAGCTGATGTTTTCGAGCGTGCCCTCAACTCAAGCATCTGACCCAACAATGTCAGCGAAATAATGACAACTGCTGCTTCAAAATAGACTGAAACGCGGCCCATCGACATGAAAGTTTCAGGGAATATGCCCGGTGCTATCGTCGCGATAGTGCTATAGATAAACGCCGCTCCAGTACCAAGGCCTATCAGCGTCCACATGTTCGGGCTGCGGTTCACTACTGATTGCCAGCCCCGTACAAAAAATGGCTGCCCTGCCCACAACACTACCGGTATTGAAAGAACGAGTTCGATCCATGTTTGCATGCTCATGCTGAACCAGCCAAGCTGCGGGCCGAACATAGCAAGTATTGTCACGATGACAGTAAACGGCAGCGTCCACCAGAACCTGCGTGAAAAATCTTTCAACTCTGGATTGTTATCATCATCCAGACTGGGCATCAATGGCTCAAGAGCCATGCCACACTTTGGACAGGTTCCCGGGTGATCTTGCAGGATCTCCGGATGCATAGGGCAAGTGTACGTCGTGCCGGGCTCATGCGGCGTTGTATGTTCCTCCGACTTGGTGGGATCGAGGTACTTTTCCGGGTCATCACGGAATCTACCCAAACACTTGGTGCTGCAAAAATAGAAAGACTTACCCTCATGCTCCATGTGATGGGAGGAATTCTCTGTAACTCGCATGCCGCACACGGGATCTGAGAGCGGTGCATCTGTGTACGACGGATCCACGTGGTGTGGATGTTCTGATTGATTCTGCCCCATAACAACTAATCCTCTCGAGGTATGTGCCAAATTCCGTATACGCGTGCGTATAGCCTCATGATTGCATACATTTACTTCTTTGCAGCATCATGGACTTAACCAGCTTCTTTAGACACTTAGGGCATTAGTGCCTGACATGCCCCACCATTCGGGCAGCGTTACCATCACACGCGGTTGGTTATACCGATCATCCATGAGCCAGATAAAGCCTGTGTCGGTTTCTGTTCGTATGACGCGACCGGCAGCTTGAATGACTTTTTGCAGACCAGGGTAGAGATAGGTGTACTCATAGCCTTTGCCATAGATTGAATCTATTCGGTTTTCTAAGGTTTTGTTGAGCACACTGGGCGCTGGTTGGCCTAGTGTCGTAATGAATACACCAATGAGTCGTTGGCCGGGGAGGTCAATGCCTTCCCCAAATGCCCCACCCAAAACACAAAAGCCAATCTGCTGACTACTCTCAGTGAAATTATCAATGAATTGCTGCCGATCCGTTTGCGACATGGTGCGCGATTGCACGTTAACAGGGACATTTGGAGCGAGTGCCTGAAAGCGCTCAAGTACTTGGGTGAGATACTCATAAGAACTAAAAAAAGCCATGTAGTTACCTGGATGTTGCTCATACTGATAACGCATGAGCTCACACACATCATCAAGACTTCTATGCCGATCTTTTTGCCGTGTCGAAATATGCGGCGTAATGCGAACTTGCAGTTGGTTTGCTTTAAACGGTGAGCGTACATTTTCCCATCGTGTGTTCTCAGGCAACCCCAGTAAGTCACGGTAATAGTGAAAGGGTGACAGTGTTGCGCTAAATAACGTGGTGCTCATGGTGCGTTTGAGGCGTGGATTTAAAAATGGACCCGGCAATAAGTTTCGTATGGTCAGTTCACTTTCAAACGCGAGACCCTGATCATCCGGTATGACACAGTCGATCACCGAGTGATCATTAAAGCTTTCGGATAACCGCAAGAATGTCATGACATCAAAGTAAAACCGCATCAAATCCGCAGGTTGATTGGCAGGCTTTGCACTCAAGTAATCTGTTATTGCAGTATTGAGCCGATTGAGCGATATCAGTAGATCTTCAGGTATTGCTGAGTACAGCTGATAGCTCTCTGCTTGATCTCGAAAGTGACGTATCCACTGAATGGCCACGTCATCAAACTTAGCGCGTAATTTATCGGGTGAGACCTGCTGAGCGAGTTGCAGTGCATTAAAGTTCAAGCTGACGGTGTACATCGATCGCGCACGATCAATCAGGTTATGTGCCTCATCAACCAGCACTAGAATGCGCCATTCATTGATGATGGTCAGTGCATAGAGCAATGCGCTCATATCAAAGTAGTAGTTGTAGTCACACACCACCACATCAGACCACTTCGCCATTTCTTGAGCTAAAAAATACGGACACAGATCATGTGTTGCTGCGATTCGTTGAATGGCCTCATGAGAGAGCCAGCGTTGATCAACTGCCGCTTGGCGCGCAGCAGGTAGCTTGTCAAAAAAACCAACGGCCAATGGGCAGGACTCGCCATGACAGGCTTTATCTTTATGCAAACAAGCCCGTTCTAGAGACACTATTTCTAAAACACGAATTCGTAATGGCTCATGAGATTGTTGAAGTGTATGCAGGGCATCAAGTGCCAATTGCCGGCCTGGTGTTTTGGCGGTTAAGAAAAACAGCCTGTCATGATCAAACTGAGCAAGTGCACGTAGCTGAGGAAAGATCGTGCCCAGTGTTTTACCAATACCTGTTGTTGCTTGCGCTAACAAACACACGCCATCTCGTGCTGCGTAATACACCTTTTCAAGCAGGTCGCGCTGACCATCTCGGTAACGTTTATAGGGAAAGGGCAGTTTGCTGAGTGTCTCGTTTCGAATTAGCCGATGAGCCGTCTCTTGTTCAGACCAGGCTAAGAAAGCTTCGCAGTGTCTATTAAAGAAGCTTTGCAACTCACGTGCGGTCATGAGTATTGGCTCGCCCGTTTCTTCTTTGGTTAATACGTTAAAGTAGATGACGCAGACTTCGACTTGTTTGAGCTTTTCTTGACGACATAACAGCCATGCATAGAACTTGGCCTGCGCCCAATGAAGCGCCTGCTGGTTGGCTGGAATGCGTTCGACATCACCTCGATGGGTTTTGATTTCCTCAATACGATGGCGTTCGGGATCATAACCATCAGCGCGACCGGTCACTCGTAAGCCGGGGTAATAACCTTCCAGTTGAACTTCTGCTTGATACGACGCTTTACGCCGATGCCGAACGAGTTGGTGCCCCTGAATACCTTCAAGACTGGTGGGCGAGGGCGTAAAACGCAGATCTAAGTCTCCACGTTTAGCCGTGAACTCCGCTAAGGTTCTAACCGTGACGTGATAGTCCATTAGGGGCTTGGCCACTGCACATGAAGGACTTGTGCGGGGATGCCGTAATGCGCAAAAAACTCAAACCATCGCACTTGATTATCCTGCAGTCGGTCATTAGGACCTTTCACTTCAATCATCTGATAACGCGCTTCTTCTGACGAGGTGTCAAATGCGATCAGATCAGGTAGTCCACTGGTGTGATGTTGTAAGTCATCAAGCATTCGCTGAAATATCAACTTTAGATGCTGTGCAGGAATAACGCTTAATGCTTTCTGAAGTAGTTCTTCATTCAAGGCTGGCCAAATCACAAAGGGATTTTGTAAGCTGTACTTTTGATACCACGTGTTAAGGATTTGATCTGAATAATCTGTGCCATCGAGCTGCTCAAAACGCTCATTAATCAGCGACCGTCGACGGATCACAAAATCGGGGTGAAATAAGTCTGCAGGCCCTCGTTGATAGGGATTAAAAAACGCTCCTGGTATTGGGGCAAAAATGACCTCCCAAAACAGAAGCCCAAAAAGACCACACAGCAAGGTGTTTTCAACATAGTGCACTGATCGCGCTTCAGTCGTGAGTGCTTCACAGGCGCTGACCTCCACACATCGCGATGGTGCTGCTGAGAGCTCAAGTATTGCCTCATTGATGACCAACGGTGATGATTTAGCGGGAAGTGGCTGTCCGACTTTTTTAGCCAAACGAGGTATGGCGCGCTGAAGTTGTTGGCGCTCATCATCACGAAGCACACCGGATAAGGCATCATTGGCTAACCGATAGGCTTGCTCAAAGTAGGTGAGCTTTTCGCAAACACGAACGGCTCGATAAGTTTTGCCGGGGTAGTTTGTGGTCTCATAAATCGATAAGGCTAATGGCCAGTTCTGGATTCGCTCTGCTGCGGCCCCTAATTGAAACAGTCGCTTTTGACGGCGAGCCACCATAAACTCAGGGATATCGCCAATGTCATGGGTAAGCTCATCAAATAGTAAAGCAGGATCTTCGCCTTGCTGTGTGCGAATGCTGATGTCATATAGCCAATGTGCCAGCGTGACATCTCGCTCATGCTGAAAGGGACGAGAGCTCATATCAAAGGGCACATACTCATAGCGCTGATGACCAAGATCAGTAACCACAAACTCCGACCAGTCCTGATACAGATTGCCAAAGAACAGTAATCGAAAGCGATCCATGCGCGCATGATCTTTAAACATGACGATCTGATCATCAGCATTAGGTAACCAATCGCTCCATGATTGAGCTTGTGTTGGCTGGGATATTAGCCAATCAGCAATGACCGACTTCGCTGTCGATTTACTAAACGCATGAGCCCAAGGTGCAGCTAATAACTCTTCTTTTTTAGCCAATCGAATGAGTTGATCTGCTTTCAGCATTGGGTTGTTATCAACAAGGTTTAACGCCACCAACTGATTGAGTGCTAGTGCAGTATTCGTTATTTCTGCATAGGTAAACGAGCTCCAGCGCAGTGGCTCTTGCCGTCTGATCACGAAGCGCACGAGTAGGGCTTGGGCGTCTGCTGAGAGCTGCTTGAACTGCGTGATGAAGTGGTGATCGTCTGGGCGTAATAAGTCGTTATAGCGCGCTGTTATCCAGTCAATTACCGAAGAAAAGTGGGTCAGGTAATACAGAGGAGGTAATTGAATGGCCATCGCTTTAGTTCGCTATCACAACGGGTAGCTCTTTCCAGTTAGTGGTGTAGCTCGGAGAGCGAAGATCTTGGCGCATTTTCCACTGAGAGGTTAAGTCTGTACTAGCCACATGTAGCGTCCCACGACCAAAGCGTGAATTGATCTGATCAATCGTCGACATTAATCGATCTGATTTCTCATCACGAATTTCGGTAAACAAATCCGCTTGCTGAATGCCGACATGACTAATGCCACTGAGCATGATGCCCGCCTTATGGTAGCGATATCCTGATTTAAAAATCTCTTTTAAGCCCACCATGGCGGCTTTCAATAGCACCCGTGTATCACTGCTCGGAACAGCCAAAGGCACTATCGTTGAGCGACGATACTGTGGGTCTTTTTCTCGAAAGGGATTGGTGCGGAGCATCGCATAGACATACTGACACTGTGAGTTTTGAATCCTAAGTTTTTCTGAGGCGCGACTGACGTGGTTAGCAATGGCAGCAGCTAAGTCTTTTGGGTTTGTCGTGGTCTGACCAAACGAACGAGAGGCCATGATTTGTTGTTTATCTGTATTAGTTCCGACTTGATCTGACACATCGCCTTGAAAAGGTGAGAGTTACCAGTTTTGATTGTGGGTGTCGAAGCCTTAATCAAAACTTAAGAGGTAACTCTCATGCTGCATACTAACAATCCAATCATTAAACACAAAACTGGCTTGCTCAATTTAGCCGAAGAACTCAGTAATGTGTCACGAGCCTGCAAAGTAATGGGCGTATCGCGTGATACGTTTTATCGTTACCAAGAGTTAGTAGATCGTGGTGGTGTAGACGCCCTGATTGAAAAAAGTCGACGCACACCGAATTTAAAAAACCGTGTCGATGAAGCGGTTGAGCAGGCCGTTACGTCATATGCAATTGAGTTTCCTGCGCATGGCCAGCACCGAACTAGTAATGAGCTTCGCAAGCAGGGCATTTTTGTTTCTGGCAGTGGCGTACGCTCAGTCTGGTTGCGTCATGGCTTAGAGAACTTCAAAAAGCGACTGAAGGCACTTGAGGATAAAGTTGCTCGAGATGGCATTCAGCTAACGGATGAGCAGATTGCCGCGCTTGAGCGCAAAAAGCATGACGATGAAGTCTGTGGCGAAATTGAAACGGCACACCCTGGCTACTTAGGCTCGCAAGATACGTTCTATGTTGGCAACCTCAAGGGGGTTGGTCGTATTTACCAGCAAACTTATGTTGATACGTATTGCAAAATAGCGCACTGCAAGCTCTACACCACAAAAACGCCGATCACGGCAGCTGACTTACTAAATGACAAAGTACTGCCATTTTATGAGTCACATAGTTTGCCGGTGTTAAGGATTTTAACGGATCGTGGCACAGAGTATTGTGGCAAAGTCGAGCATCATGATTATCAGTTGTATTTAGCGATAAACGACATTGATCACACCAAGACAAAGGCTATGTCACCGCAAACAAACAGGATATGTGAGCGCTTTCACAAGACCATATTGAATGAGTTTTATCAAATTACGTTTCGCAAAAAACTATACCAAACCATAGAGGAGCTGCAAAAAGACCTAGACGAATGGCTGACTTACTACAACAATGATCGCACTCATCAAGGCAAAATGTGCAATGGCAGAACGCCACTTGAAACTTTGCTGGATGGGAAACAGGTTTGGGCAGAAAAGAATCTGACTCAAATCTAATCTGACAGGCACCTGCAAAAAAACTGGTAACTGTCAGATCAGGTCTGAGCTAGTACAACTAACGCTCTCATTTTCAGCTCCATTATGAGTCACTCTAAATTTATGCTGCGCGTTGTCTTGATGACCACGTCAGCTATTGAGGTGGTTGAGCATTAAATTGCGGCTCAATGAAGCTAGGCTCATTTGATGCTTGATCAAACCTACCATTTTGAACCAAGTCTTCTAATGACTTGCCAACGCTATTTGCTGCCGAGAGATAGTCAGCATGTCGAATCAAATCCTCGCCAATGAAATGGCTATCTATCGATGACTTAGCAGAAGCCAGGCGATCTAGCATATGAGTCAGCGCCCAACCAAGCATTGGGTGCTCAATGTTTAGTTTGCTGAGATGTGGCCCAATCAAAAGTAATGATTGCGCTTCATGACGAAACAACTTCCATGGCAGTGGCCGAGGGTTGCGCTCGCCAACGACTAATATTTTACCGAGATCATGAAGAAGCGCTCCTACTTGTGAAAGCTCAAGATCGAGTTGGTTTAGACAAATTTCCCTTCCCATACTAGCTACAAGGCGTGCCACTTCAACGCTATGAGTTAGCAATCCCCCTTGGTGGTTGTGATGGTTACTGACGCTGGCTCTGGCTCGAAAGTAGTTAAGTCCAATTTTCGGGTCTAACAACATGCTTGTCATAAAAGTACGTAGCGCATCAGATGAAAGCGTACTGATAAAATTGACCAGCCATGCATGAGCTTCATGTGCAAGAAATGGCACAAGCATTTTTGGTAATACTTGTGCGCCATTCACTACATGCTGGTCAGTCATTAGTGATAGGTCAGCTACTTTGATATAGATGTAGTGATTGAGCTGGGCTACACGACCTGACACTTCGATTGGCGGTAGTTGCTGTGGGTCTAGGCTGTGTATGTGTTGATATAGCTCATTATTTGGCCAAATAAGGCCGTAGCTTTTGCCATAGCTATCTTCGAACTTAAGGCGAAAGTAAGGCTTACCATATTGTGAAACAAGGCTCTCTTGCTGGCTCAAGCGACACTGCAAGCATATGTCTTGGCCAATGTGTGCGTTGAGAGACATTGTGTTGGCCAAGATCATAGGAAGCCTCCTTGCATATGATTAGGCAGGCGCGTCAATCTGTTCTGTAGACGGTCGCAAAGGACTTGAAATATAGACTGCGCCATTTGCTCGTCTGGGAGTTGAAGCTGATCTTTAACAAAGCACTCAAGAGCTTCCATATTGCTCAATGCCATGTCATATCCTAAGACCTCAGAAAGTGGCAAGTCAGGATGAATGCAGTACCCATCATGTAAGGCTTTGGCCATCCGAGTGACCAGACTTTGCGCTTTAGCGACTTGGCGGCGCAGGCGCTCTTCATGCAAATAATGAACACTCATACGGGCTCTCCTGCAGCTCCAGTGCTTGCAAGCAGTCGCTCAAAAGCAGAACCATCATTACGGGTAAGGTTGGGCACATAGCGGCTGTAAACACTAAAGAGCATCTGCGTATTTGCATGGCCCAGCTGGCGAGCTGCCCACTCTGGCGACTCACCTGAGGCAAGCCAAAGTGTGGCGCAGGTATGCCTAGTGTTATAAGGACGTCGATAAGCAATATCGAGATCAACTAACATCGGCTTCCATATGCGATTGGTGAAGTTTTTTGCGTCGATAGGAGTTCCTTGTCGAGAGCAAAATACCAACCCATTCCGTCCTCCATGCCCCGTAATTTCGAATTGACGCTTTAGTGCCTCCAATACTGGAGTAGACATAGCGATTTCGCGCTGAGAAGGATCATTTTTGGTGTACTCAAAAATGCCCTGTGTGAAGGTTTCACGGATTAAAATTTCACGACGTTCAAAATCAACACACTTCCAACGCAGTCCATTAATTTCAGCAGAGCGCATTCCAGTAAAGAAGCGCGTTATTAAATAGCTCCTGAAGTCGGAACGAACGTCCTCAATCATTGCCGTCACTTCATTGAGATTAAATGGCTCAACATGAGTTTTAACCTCTTTCAGCTTCTTGATACGATCAAATGGCGTGATGAGTTTGTGTTGGATACATCCATCTTCAACTATCGCTTTTAAAATCGTCATAATTCGATTGATGGTTGCATTAGACAATGGCTTGCCACCTGGTGTTCTATATTTTGCGAGCCCTGATCGAAAGGTTATTGCCCCATCTCGTAAGAACGCGTCTAGCAACAAGTCACCTAGCTCAGGCCTTATATGCTTATTTATGAGGTTAGCCATCGTGTTGCGATAGTTGATACGCCACTCAACCTCTTTTTCTTCGAGCCATCGATCTATTTGCTGGTTGAGCGTTGGAATGTCGTCACCTAGACGACCTTGGTTCTTTCGTCGCTCTAATAGCGCAACTTTGTTGAGGCTCTTGCTTTCAGGAAAGTATTTTTTGTAGTCGAACGTGCCAAGGGTGATTTCAGCATCTAGACGCTTGGCCATTTGAGCCAGCGACTTTTTATTAGCTACCGAATTTTCAAGTAGGGTGACTTCACGAAAGCGCTCATCAAGGTAGCGAAAGTCGATGTATAGCTTGTTGCTTTTCAGCACGCGGATGCTAGCCATGATATGCACCTCCCGAAGCCATTGGGATAACAATGCGGTCTTCGCTGCCGAAGATTTCGCTTTCAATGCGCTCCCAAATGAAGAGGATTTTTCGACCGTCAAACGGGCGCTTGTAGTGCACTCCTTCAAGAAGTTTGTTGTCTACCAAATGCCGACGAATGTAGTGCGGTGAATACTTGATTCGTTTGGCAAGCTCTTCTGTTGTAATCAATGTAAGATTCATTGATATTTCCTCGCTAGTTAAAGTATCGGTTACAGATCCTGGATGCCTTTAAGGGCCACCAAAGATCTCTAAGAGGTACTGTAAGAGCGAATATGTACCTTTGTCAAGCACTGGATATCTTTAGGAGACATTATGTATGGATAAGGGCTCTATTACATGCCGCCTCAACATTCTGCTGGCTGAAAAACGCATGACAGTTGCTGAGTTGCATAAAATCACAGGTGTATCTCGGACGTTGCTATATTTGATGTACCGAGATGACCTACAGCGGATCGATATTGGGTCATTGGCAGAACTGTGCCATTTTTTCGATTGCAAGGTTGAAGATATTTTTATCTACAAAAAATAATTTATAATCAGTTGCTTAGATTAACTTTTGGCAACGATGAGACAAGGTTTTAGAGTAGGGGTCATAAATCGAATGCTCCTCAACGTTGTTAGAATTTTCCTTGGGCAATATTTGGGCAACGCATGGGCAACGGACAAAATTGCTATTGCCCATAAAAAGTAAAACCCAACCCCCAGAAACAGCAAAACCCGCATCGCGCAAGGCTTTGCAGGTTTTGATGATTGGTGGGCGATACTGGGATCGAACCAGTGACCCCTACCGTGTGAAGGTAGTGCTCTCCCCCTGAGCTAATCGCCCGCCGCGTACGGCGTGCGGGCATTCTAGTACAAAATAGCCTAGATGCAAGACGCCGAACGTGGGTTATTGCTATTAAATCAGAAAATCTTCTAAACGCTTGCCTTCAGCTAGTAGCGCAGCAATCCATAGCGGCTGACGGCCGCGGCCTGTCCAAGTTTGCGAGGCATCATTGGGGTTACGGTATTTAGGAGCAACCGGTGTCTTCACTTTGCTTGGCTTAGCTGCGCCAGCTTCAGGGAAGAGTTCATTTAAGGAAACACCAGCATCGCGTGCTAGTTTTTCCATATCTGCCATTAATGACTTACGAGCTAAAGCCTTTTTGCGCGTAATTTCCTTTTGCGCTTGAGCAATTAAATCATCCAGTTGATTTACTGTTAAATGGGAGACATCGATCATTTTATAAACCTAGAGTTAGTTGAGGCCCGCACTTTATAGTTTTATTTCTAATATAATTCAAGCATTACCTACATAATGTGGATTGTTTTCTAAGTAAATGAAGACAAAAGCTATCATGTGAAGAGTACTAAGTACCGTAAATTGCTTTGTCAATGATTAAGCTTTTGAAGTTGGCGCTTGTGGTGATCACGAGTGCCTTTGGTAAATATAATTTAGGGTGCTGAAGTTGACGGGGGTAATGTGTGACAAGCAGTCTTAAATACCTTGGAGGCTATAGCCCCGCGCTGCGCCAGCA
Source organism: Perlucidibaca sp. (assembly GCA_041612115.1). GTDB lineage: Bacteria > Pseudomonadota > Gammaproteobacteria > Pseudomonadales > Moraxellaceae > Perlucidibaca. The sequence goes on along the minus strand of JBFJJU010000039.1, from coordinate 5,550 downwards.
GGTGCAGCAGCTGGTCGATGGTGGCCAGCTCGGCGCGTGGTTGGCGCGGCGCTATCCCGATGCGCCGGCGCATGCTATTCAAAACGATGGCGCCTTGTATGACTACACGCAGCGTTTAAAGCAGCAGCATATGCGCAGCAGTGTTGCCGTTACCAAGGTGTTTTATGACTCACGCATGCATGTCATTGATAACGCATTGGGCATGCATAAATTTGTTAGCCGTGTGCAGGGCAGCAAGCTGAAAAGTAAAAATGAGATCAAGGTGTCGGCGTTGCTGAAGACCTTGCCAGAGCCACTGCTGCGCATGGTGGTGGTGCATGAGCTCGCGCATTTACGCGAAAAGGAGCACAACAAGGCGTTTTATCAGCTCTGCCAATATATGGAGCCGGATTATCATCAGCTAGAGCTAGATTTGCGCCTGTTTTTAACGCTGCGTAGCGTATAGAGAAAGCCCGCGTAAGAAATAAAAAAGCGAGCCACGCGAAGTTTTCGCTGTGGCGCGCTTTTTCATAACGCCGTTATCAGGCTTTCACAGATTCGCTCAAGAAACCCATGAGTTCGGCGAGCAGGATATCGCGCGATTCACTGTCGCGGCGGCCTTTGTACTCAATGCTGCCGGCATCCAAGCCTTTCTCGCCCATCACCAAACGGTGCGGGATGCCGATCAGCTCCATGTCGGAAAACTTCACGCCTGGGCGTTCGTTGCGATCATCGAGCAGAACATCGTAACCAGCGGTCTTTAGCTGCTCGTAAAGTGCAGTGGCCTCGGTCTGGATGCGCTGCGATTTTTGCCAGTTCATCGGCACTAAGGCGATCTGATACGGCGCAATCGCATCAGGCCAAATGATGCCTTTATCGTCGTAGTTCTGCTCAATGGCCGAGGCCACCACGCGGGTGACCCCGATGCCGTAGCAGCCCATGGTCATCACCTGGGGTTTGCCGCCTTCGCCAAGCACGCTAGCCCCTAGCGCGGCTGAGTATTTGTCGCCGAGTTGGAAAATATGGCCAACTTCAATGCCGCGTTTGATCGCCAATATGCCTTGGCCACAGGGTGATGGATCGCCGGCCACCACATTGCGAATATCGGCTACGATGGGCTCTGGCAGATCACGGCCAAAATTCACGCCGCTCAAATGCTCGCCCACACGGTTAGCACCACAGATAAAGTCGCTCATCGCCGCTGCCGTGCGATCAGCAATCACCGTCACATCTTTACTGACACCAACAGGGCCGATGAAGCCGGGTACGCAACCGAGTGCTGCTTGAATTTCTTCGCTCGTGGCTAAGCGCATGTCTTTTAAGCCATCGAGTTTGCTGGCTTTGATCTCGTTTAACTCATGATCAGCACGCAGCAGCAGCAAGAAGAAGCGTTGGCTGGGCAAGGCTTTCGGGTTGGTTTTCAATGTTTCAGCATCAACCGGCACAGGCGCGACAACTGCCACTGATTTAACCACCTGTGTCAGCGTCACATTGAGCAGTTCAGCAACTTCCGCGCACAAGGTTTGCGTAGGTGTTGCGACAGTTTGCATTGCAGTCGTCGCAGCAGCTCGTGGGCTAGATGGCGCCAGCGCTTCGGCCATCTCTACGTTGGCGGCGTAGTCAGAGGCATCGGAAAACGCGATGTCATCTTCGCCGCTGTCGGCAAGCACATGAAACTCATGCGAGCCGGTGCCGCCAATAGAGCCGGTGTCGGCCTGTACTGGGCGGAAATTTAAGCCCAGTCGCGTGAAGATGCGGCAATAGGTGTCGTACATGACCTGATAGGTTTGCTCTAACGAGGCATGGTCGATGTGAAAAGAGTAAGCATCTTTCATGATGAACTCGCGTGAGCGCATGACACCGAAACGTGGGCGAATCTCATCGCGAAATTTGGTTTGAACTTGGTAGAAATTCACCGGCAATTGTTTGTAGCTTTGCAGCTCATTGCGCGCGAGATCGGTGATCACTTCTTCGTGCGTGGGGCCGAGTACAAAGGGGCGGCCGTGGCGGTCGCTAAAGCGTAAAAGCTCGGGCCCATATTGCACAGCGCGGCCAGTCTCTTCCCAAAGTTCAATGGGTTGCGTCACTGGCATAAGCACTTCCAGGGCGCCGGCGCGATCCATTTCTTCACGGATGATGCGCTCAACTTTTTTCAGCACGCGATTGCCCATCGGCAGCCAGTTGTATAAGCCACTGGCGAGTTTGCGAATCATGCCGGCGCGGAGCATGAGTTGGTGCGAAATCACCTCGGCATCGGCAGGAGTTTCGCGGAGGGTGGCAAGCAGGGTTTGGCTGGCGCGCATGGTTGAATTCTCAATAAGCAGATGACTATAGCCGCGTAGTTTACGAATTGCGCGCGCAACTATCTACGAGAATGCGCTCAGCTTATGGCAAACTGCGGAAGGTTTTTTTGAGAAGCATGCTATGAAGATGACTGCCGCCGAGGTTGATCAGTTTATTTGCGACGGCCTACCTGCCTATGCCGAGTCGGGTTGTTTAGTGGAAACAGTCACTGCTGAGAGCACCACAGTACGTCTCGCTTATCGTGATGATCAACTGCGCCCCGGCGGCAGTTTGTCGGGCCCGACTATGATGTCGCTCGCCGACACCGCCATGTATGCGATTATTTTGGCCACATTAGGGCCGATAGGTTTGGCCGTGACGCAAAACCTCAACATCAATTTTCTGCAGAAACCACAGCCTGCCGATTTACTAGCCGAAGCGCGATTTTTACGCTTAGGCCGTCGCTCAGCGGTCATCGACGTACATATTCGCTCCAGCCTAGATAACAGCCTAGTGGCTCAGGCCACTGGCACCTACGCCATCCCTTTTTCGCACACATCAGAGGCTAGAGTTAGCAGTGCTCCCAGTGCAGCAACAGGAGAGGGCGCATGATGAAGCCATTATTACTCAGCCAACTTTACAGCCCGACGCGGCTAAAAAACCTGCCGTTTCGCAGTACTAAACGCTTAAAGCCGATGACTGATTTTCTCGGTCAAGAACGCGCTCGTGAATCGGTCGAGATGGCCGTTGCCATGCCGCATGACGGCTATAACTTATTTGCCATCGGCAGTAATGGCCTTGGCAAGCGCACCATGATTCGCCGCTATTTAAATGGCCTGGCAAAGTCTATGCCCGCGCCTAGCGACTGGATATACGTCAATAATTTTCTCGACCCTCGCTACCCTGAAGCCATTGAGTTGCCGGCAGGCATGGGCAAAAGCTTTCGTGCCGATGTGCATAAGCTTTGGCGCCAGCTCGCTGACCGTATTCTTAATGCTTTCGAAGGCGATCGCTATCAGGAGCGCCGCGAAAGCCTGAAGCTGCAGATCAACCGAGCTCAGCAGGATGCGCTCGCGCAGCTCACCCGCATTGGTGAGAAGCAGGGTGTAAAATTGATTTTACGTACACCTGGCGGCTATGGTTTTTCACCGATGGATGCTGCTGGCGAGGCGATGACTGAAGAGGCCCATAACAAGCTTTCGAGCGAGCAGCGTGCGCGCATTAAGCTGTCTATCACCGAGATGGAAAAGCGTCTGGGCAAAGTTGCGCGCAAGCTCGATCAAGCTGAAGAGCGCCATCGCGAGCAAATCGACAAGCTCAACGATGAAGTCGCGCGCGCGGTGCTGGAGCCCTTACTGGTGAAACTGCAGCAGCGTTACGCCGAGCATTCACGCCTATTGGCTTATTTAAAAACCTATAAGGCCGACCTGCTCAGCCATCTTGAGCTGGTGTTAAACGCTGAAGAAAATCAAGACGCCACAGTGTCGGTGGGTCAGGCCGGTGAACAGTTGCCGCCAGTGCGCTACCAAGTAAATGCCGTGGTCAGTAATGATCCGAAAGCTGGTGCACCAGTGATTTACGAAGATCTGCCAACGCACTACAACTTGCTCGGCCACGTTGAGCAAGTCACCTATATGGGCACGGTCGCCACCGACTTCACGCTGATTCGTCCAGGCGCATTACACATGGCCAATGGCGGATTTCTACTGATCGAAGCCGAGCAAGTACTGGAGCATCCCTACGCTTGGCAGAGCTTGAAGCGCTCATTACGGGCGAAAAATCTGAAGCTGTCGTCGCTAGAGCAAATGCTCACACTGACTGGCACGGTGTCGCTGGAGCCAGAGCCCATTTCATTGAATTTGAAACTGGTACTACTGGGCGATAGAGAAACCTTTTATCTGCTGCAAGAGTTTGATCCTGAGCTAGAAACAGTGTTCAAGATGCGCGCCGACTTTGAGTCGGAAATGCCGCGTACGCCGGAAAGTGAACTGGCTTATGCACACTTCCTTGCTGATATCGCTAATAGAGAAAATCTGCTGCCGCTTGATCGTTCTGGCGTGGCGCGTTTGATTGAGGAGAGTGCTCGCACTGCCGATGATCAAAGTCTGTTATCGCTGCATGCGCGTGGCGTGGCTGACTTATTGCGTGAGTCGAATTATTGGGCGCTTCAGGCCAAGGCCGAGATCATCGCCAGTGAGCACATCACGCACGCCTTGCAAGGCCGCGAACGTCGTCACGACCGCATTCGCCGCCTGTATTTGGAAGAAATCGAGATGGGCAGCCAGCTTTTTAGCTGCTCCGGCTCGGTCATAGGTCAAGTTAACGGCCTAACCGTGGTCAGCTATGGCGATGCTAGCTTTGGTCTACCATCGCGCATCTCGGTCACTGCTCACTATGGTAATGGCGAGATCACCGATATTGAGCGCGATGTTGAGCTGGGCGGTGCCATCCACTCCAAAGGGGTGATGATTCTCACCAGTTATTTAAAGGCGCAATTTGGTGCTGAACATCCACTACGCTTCGCCGCTAATATTGCTTTCGAGCAATCGTATTCGGGTGTCGATGGCGACAGTGCCTCGCTTGGCGAACTTTGTGGCCTGCTCTCGGCGATTGCACGTTTGCCAGTAAAGCAGTCGTTCGGCATCACCGGCTCGGTGAATCAGTTTGGCGATGTGCAGCCGATTGGTGGGGTCAATGAAAAAATTGAAGGCTATTTTGCTGCATGTCAGATTAAGGGTTTAACTGGCGAGCAAGCGGTTATCATCCCTGTGCAAAATGTGCGGCACTTGATGTTGCGCGATGATGTGCGCGCAGCCGTTGCCGCTGGCCAATTTCGTATCTATGCCGTTAGTCGTGTAGAAGAGGCCATTGAGCTGCTGCTAGGGTTGCCTGCCGGCGTTGTTGATGCTGAAGGTGAGTACCCTGATGGCAGTGTTTTTGCAGCCGTTAGTGAGCGCTTTGCAATTTGGCACGATGCTGAAAAAGACGACGACGCTGCGGAAGATAAAGTGGAAGTGAAAGACGAGGCAGCGGCAGCGGTTAAGCCGACTAAATCGGTAGTAAACTGACCTGCGGGTCACAAATAGACGGGCAATGGCAGGGCTGAAGCCTGCCAAAACCTTTCAAGATAAGTAAACTCGAGTCACTCGCTGTAATAGCCGCTTGTTGCGACTGTGGCGTGTGTCATCCCCTGATTTGGAGATCACTGCATGATTTATTCGGGATCGGCCATCCGCGTGGAAGCGCTGGACAATGGCCTCGCTGAGCTCACCTTCGATCTCGCCAACG
>JBFJJU010000038.1:0-21746 GCA_041612115.1 Perlucidibaca sp. | reverse complement strand
TCCACAATAACCAGCTATCGATGGTGCCAAAAGCCAATTCGCCGCGCTCGGCACGGGCGCGCGCATTGGGCACATGATCGAGTAGCCAAGCTAGTTTCGTTGCCGAGAAATAAGGGTCGAGCAGCAAACCAGTTCGTGATTGAATCAGCGGCTCATAGCCTTGCTCTTTCAGCTCAGCGCAGCGCTCACCGGTGCGGCGGTCCTGCCAAACAATGGCGCGGTGCACCGGCATGCCATTGTCACGATCCCAGAGCACGGTGGTTTCGCGCTGATTGGTAATGCCGATGGCGGCAATATCACGCGCATGCAGCCCGCCCTTGCGCAGCGCATCGCGGCAAACCGTCTCGGTTGCCCACCAAATATCCATGGCGTCATGTTCAACCCAGCCATCGGCGGGAAAATGCTGTTTAAGCTCAACTTGAGCGCTGGCGACACGGTTACCGGTGCCATCAAAAACGATGGCGCGCGTGCTAGTAGTGCCTTGATCGATCGATAAAATATAGTGCGGCATGATGATGTAATTCTTATTGCTAGGACAAAACAGCTCTTACTTTAACGGCAAACCGCCCGCTGTAACATTCAATCCGAGATTTTTAGCGAGCCAATGGGCACGCTCACGCGCTGTTCTTGATGCAGCAGTTTCAACAACAACACCACACGCTCAGTGCCATCGCGAGCGGCCACGACGGCATCTAAGCCTGCCAATGGGCCTTCGTTAATCAGCACTGCTTGGCCAATGCCAAAGAGCATTGTTGGACTTTCGCTGCCGCCATCCTGCCCCGCTTCGCGCGCCTGCAGGGCTTCAACAATGGCATCGGGCACGGCCAATGGCAGGTCGCCGAAGCGCAAGACCTTGGCAACGCCGCGAGTAGAGCGAATCGGCGCCCAGTTATCGTGCTGAGCGCAGAGCTGAACAAAGACGTAATGCGGAAATAATGGCTCAACCACCACGGTGCGTTTGCCACGCCTTAGCGCCTCGCGCTTGAGCGTAGGCACAAAGCCTTGATAACCCTGATTGGCTAGCTGCTCGACCGCGCGCTCACATTCGCGCGGCTTGCACTGCAAAACATACCAGCGCCGCGAAGCCTCTGCATTTAACGCGGGCGTTGCGCCTAAGTCATCGAGCATCCGGCCCTCCTTGCCTCATTACGGTGTCAGCCCTAAACAGGGCTGCTAAGGCGCATAGTCTATGCCGTAATGAGCGCTCGCAGCCAGTCGGTTTTCGCCTGCATGAGCGCCGTGTCGCCGCGCGACTCAACATTGAGGCGAACCACAGGCTCGGTATTGCTCATGCGCAAGTTGAAGCGCCATTGCGCAAATTCACGAGATACGCCATCGAGCATGGATTCGCTGACTAGCGCTTCGCGGCCTGCAATGACTTCTTGTTGCACCGCTTCATTCACGCGCTGCAAAGCGGCAGCGGCATCATTGACCTTAAAATTAATCTCGCCACTGCAGGGGTAAGCCGCCTGCGCTTCAGCGACCAAGCTTGACAGCGGTTTGCCCTCACTCATCAAGCGTTCAAGCAATAATAGCCACGGGATCATGCCGGAGTCGCAGCAGTAGAAATCGCGGAAATAATGGTGCGCCGACATCTCGCCGCCATAGACCGCAGCTTCGCGGCGCAGCGCGCCTTTAATAAAGCTATGGCCACACTTACTCACCACGGCACGACCGCCCATCGCTTCCACTTGCGCAATGGTGTTCCAGGTTAGGCGTGTGTCATAGCAGACCGCGCCATTCGGCTCATTTTTCAACAACTGCGTGCCGAGCAAGGCCACCAAATAATAGCCTTCGATAAACGCACCAGTTTCGTCGAAGAAAAAGCAGCGGTCGAAGTCACCATCCCAAGCAATGCCTAAGTCGGCCTTCTGTGCACGCACCACACTGGCGGTGTCTTCCTGGCATTTCGCCAGCATGGGGTTGGGCACGCCGTTGGGGAACTGGCCATCCGGTGTGTGAAATACACGGGTGATGTCTAGCGTGAGGCCCTCAGCGATGTTGTCAAAAAATGGTCCAGCGCAGCCATTACCGGCATTCACCACTACTTTCAATGGCGTTGCGCGCTTTTCAAGAGCGGCTTGCAGCTTTCGAAAGTCGACGAAGGAGCGGACTTTGTCGCGATAGGTGTCGGCAATCGGCATTTTCGCGTGCAACTGCGGGCTTGGCTGATATTGCTCGCCGTCTGTTAGCGGGCCGAAGTTGTATGGCTGCGCAGGGCTCTGGGTCGCCTGCCCGTTAGTCGTGACAGAACTCATTTGCTCTTCGGCTTTTGCTGCTTGCTCGCTCAGCAGTTGGCGCGTCAATACTTCCATCTCCGCCAAACCATCATCGCCGCTGATCGGCCGCGACTCATAACGCACCATCTTGATGCCGTTATCGCCCACCGGATTATGGCTCGCGGTAATCATCACGCCGCCGCCCATCACCTCGCCATTCAGCCCCGCTGAACCCGCCGCGTGATACACCATCTCGGTGCCAGCCAAACCAATATCGCGTGTCGCCACGCCCTCGGCATTTAGCCCCGCCGCCAATGCCCGCGCAAAATCCTCGCTGGTGTCGCGAATGTCGTAGCCTATAGCCACCGGCCCCTGCGGCTGAATCACTCGCGCATAGGCCCGACCAATCGCATACACCATGTCGATATGCAGCTGCGCTGGCACCGGCCCACGCACGTCATAAGCTTTGAAAGCTGGGAGTTTTTGCAGAGGCGTAGTCATAAAAAGCCTTAATCGATAAAAATGAATAGTGTGTTTATTTTCGCCCTAAAGTAAACACCGAAAGCAGTGTGCGGGCGCCAAACTCAGCATACCTAGTCTGCTCATGCGATGCTTAATCGGCTAGCGCCAAAACCCGGCAGCGCACTACTCGTAGCTTGGCGCCTAAAACACATCGCCGCGGCCAATGCCCACATAGGTAAAGCCTTGTTCGCGCAGGTAGTCGGGGTTGTAGACATTGCGGCCATCGAGGATGAATGGCTGGCGCAGACCGGCGCGTATGCGGGCGTAATCGGGGCTTTGGAAAATCTCCCAGGCGGTGACCACGATGAGTGCATCCGCGCCTGAAGCAGCAGAAGCCGCACTCGATGCGCAATCCAACACCGCGTATGGCTGATCAACAATCTCTAACAGCGGCTGATGCGGATAGCATTCGCGCAAACTTTCAGCGGCTAGCGGGTCGTAGACGCGGGTGCGTGCGCCTTGGGCCCAGAGCGCTTGCAGCAGCGGGTGCACGGCGGAGTCTTGCACGCTGGCAGAGTTGGGTTTGTAGGCAGCGCCCCAAATGGCGAAGCAGCGACCACTGAGATCACCTTCGAAATAGCGCCAGAGCTTGCGGAAAAGAATGTCGCGTTGGCGCTCATTAATGCGCAAAGCATTGGCAATCAGCGTTTGCTGGTCGATGGAGGCCTGCACGCTGCGCGAAAAATCCAGCAGTTCATCGGAGAAGCTGGGGCCACCGAAGCCGCAGCCGGCATCAAGATAGTCAGAGCCGATGCGCGGGTCAGCGGCTAGGCCTTGGCGCACGAGATCGATGTCGACACCGACGCTTTCACAGAGTGTGGCCATTTCGTTCATAAAGCTCATGCGTGTGGCAAGCATGGCGTTAACGCTACTTTTGATCAGCTCAGCAGCGGCGAGTGGCACCAGCATGACCTCGCCGGCACGGCGTGTCATCGGGCGTAACGTTTCGAGCATGAACGCGGTATGAGCTTCGTCATCACAGCCAATGACCAATAACGGCGGCTTGGCGAGGTTAGAGAGCATGCTGCCGCCGCGCGCAAAAATCGGCAGCGCGTAAATAGTGGCCTCGACGGCCTGCTTCAGTCGCGCCAACGTGCCAAGCGGATATGGCGACAGCACCACTAGCGGCGCTAAGCTAATGCCACGCTCTGAGTCCAGGCGCTGGGCATAAGCCAAAAGCTCATCTGCCGATGCGCCTAGCGCTAGCCAATGTTGGTCAATAGCAACATCCGAGCTCATAAACCCCGCGCCACTGCTGAGCGTAAGCAAACCTTTCGGCACTAAATCGTGAAGCTGCGTGAGCAGACCGGGTTCGCGCGCTAGCTCGGCGTCGGGCGTGCGCAGGCAGCGCGACCAATCGGCGCAGAGTGTAACGGTGTGACCAATGCCGGCAAGATGCACAGCAGCAGTCCAGGCAAATGGGGTGTTGCCGTGAACGGCGATTTTCATGACAACTGCTCCTTGCCAGTGCGCGGCGACTCAAGCGAATCAGGCAGCGAACCCCGCTCCCAGCCTGCGCGACCATCGGCAATCACGCGCAGCAATTGCTGCGTCGAACCATCATAATCATCGGCGCTGGCAGCGCCGGTCATCACCGAGTGCGTGGCAGTGGCGATTTGCTTGCCCAGCTCCACGCCCCATTGGTCAAACGGATTGATATTCCACAGCGCCGACGCGACATAGACCTTGTGTTCATAAAGCGCGATGAGCTGGCCCAGACGGTAAGGCGTGAGCGCATCAAACAACAGCGTTGAAGACGGCTGGTTGCCACGATAATGATGATGGCCTTGTCGCGTATCGTCGCCGAGCATGAGCACGCGCGACTGCGCCAGACAGTTGGCCAAAGCCAGCTGCTGCTGATGCTGCAAGCTAGAGCCGGTGTCGTCATCACGGCTATAACGGCGTATCGGCGCGATGAAATCGCAAGCCACCGGCTGCGTGCCTTGGTGCAGCAATTGGTAAAACGCATGCTGGGCATTGGAGCCAACCTCGCCCCATAAAATCGGGCAGGTGGCGTAGTCAATCGGTGCGCCAAGGCGATCGACCGACTTGCCATTACTCTCCATTTCCAGCTGCGTTAAGTAGCTGGGAAACAGCTTCAGACGTGCGTCGTAAGGCAAAATAGCTTGGCCATTAATGCCCAAAAACGTGCTATTCCAGACCTGCAAAAGCCCCATCAGCACCGGTAGGTTATCGGCCAATGGCGCTTGCGCGAAATGCGTATCCATGGCGTGTGCACCAGCAAGCAGCTGCTTAAAACCCGCCATGCCAAGCTTCAACGCGATGGGCAAACCAATGCCCGACCACAGCGAAAAGCGCCCGCCGACCCAATCCCAAAATCGAATTTGGTTAGACTCAGGGATGCCATAAGCAGTCATTTTTTCCGGCTTCGCCGACACGCCAATGAAGTGATGGCGCAAAATACGCGCACGGTCGCTAATGCGCGTGCGCATCCACGCGATGGCGGTTTCGGCGTTCGATAGCGTGTCGATGGTGGAAAACGATTTCGAGGCCACCACAAACAAGGTGGTTTCTGGGCGCAAATGATCGAGCAAATCGGCGAGCTGGGTGCCATCGATGGAACTAACAAAATGCACGTGCAGGCCGCGCGCTTCCGGCGGCGTAAATTCGTTGAGCGCCTGCGTGGCCAAATAAGGGCCGAGATCTGAACCGCCCACGCCAATACTCACCACGTCGCGAATAGCTTCACCGGTCACACCGCGCCATTGCTGAGCATGAATACGCGAAACGATATCGCTCATGCGCTCAAGACTGGCATGCACCGCCGGCACCACATCTTCGCCCTCAACCACGAGACTGCTGTTCGCTGGCAGGCGCAATGCCGTGTGCAGCGCCGCTCTATCTTCACTTTGATTCACGCGCACGCCGCCAAGCAGGCAGGTAATCGCGCGCGGTAATTCGCAGGCCTTAGCTAGCTTGAGCAAGTCTTGCAAAACTTCGGCATCGAGGCGCTGCTTGCTGAAGTCGAAGAACAGGCCATCGTGCGTGCAAGTTAACGCGTTAACGCGCGAAGCCGCCGCTGCCGCCTCGCCCCAAACATCCCGCAAATGCTTCTCTTGCCAGATCGGCGCATGCGCCTTTACAACCAGCCATTCAGGCAACTTATCTCGTGCGGCATTACTCATCGTCACCATCCTTGCTCAGTTCACTCATCCAAAGCTTAGCTTCGGCTTCACGCTCGACATCCTCAGCCATAGCTGCATAGCCAGCGTTTATGTCGGGCCACTGCTGTTGCCAGTGGCTGCTTTGGTCTCGCGAACTTGTACTCATAACTGTGTTTTCAGCCAAGCTTTCAACGGCGCAGCCATCACTGGGTCGCGCAGACTCAAAGCCATATTGGCTTGAGCATAGCCCAATTTGCTGCCGCAGTCGTAGCGCACGCCGGCGAAGCGGTGAGCGCGAATATCGTGCGAGGCGAGCAGCGCGCTAATGCCGTCGGTAAGTTGGATTTCGCCACCCGCGCCGGGTTGCACATCGGCGAGTGCAGCGAAGATGGCTTTCGGCAACACGTAGCGGCCGACCACGGCCAAGTTGCTCGGCGCAACTTCCGGCGCTGGCTTCTCCACCATCGCGATAATGCGCGAAGCGGCGCCAACACCCACAGAGCCCCCTGCACCTGTACTAGCACCATCATCAGCAGGCAAATCGGCCGCCGCCAGCGACACCACCCCATAGCGCTGCACCTGATCGCGCGGCACCTCTTCCACGGCCAATGACCATGCGCCAGTCGCCTCGTGCAGTGCCACCATATCGGCCAAACAACCCGCAGCGCCCACTCCAGCATCAATAAAATCATCCACCAGCATCACCGCCACGCCATCGCCGGCACTCGCCAACGCCGCCTCAGCGCCACACGCCACCGCATGCCCTAAACCTAGCGCCTGCGGCTGCATCGCCACCGTCACTTTCAGACCATCAGGCACCGTGCCGAGCAATGCCGCTAGCAACTCTTGTTTGCCCTTGGCGGTGAGCTCAGCCACCAACTCTGGATCGGCCGGCTGCAAATGCGTCTCCAGCCCGGCCTTTTTCGGCGAATTTACCAGCACCACATGGCGAATGTCCGCGCGCCACGCCTCCTCCACCGCGTATTGCAGCAAGGGCTTATCGACCACCGGCAGCAGCTCTTTCGGCACCGACTTAGTGGCCGGTAAAAAACGCGTGCCAAGACCGGCAACAGGGAGAATGACAGTAGTAATCACAGAAAATTCCTTCAACAGTAAGGCTGATGACTCTGGCCGAGACGACCAATGCTATTGGAGCAAATAATTAGAGGGTAAAGATAACCCACTACGCTGCTGTCGCGCTAACCCGTAGCCGATGGCAACGGCGTAAATTCAGCCCATCAAAGTATCGCGACCGACATCACGCGGATGCCTCATGGCGGGTGCAATTTTCACCATATCCTCTTCACTCACGCCAAACTCACTAAAATGGACACGCCATTCGCGCACAACGCTACACACGCGATCAATAATCGCTATTGCCGCCGCGCGTGTCAGTCCAAAAGCACGGTGCGCCGATATTGCATTCGGTAAGGTAGCGAGTCGACCACTCAAGCCCACGCCCAAATGCAGCTGCCGCTCGGTCGCAAAAGAGGGCATTGGTAATACGTCATACAGCGGTGATAAGCGCCAGCACTTCGTTGACGCATCGTAAATAAAGCCATGATTTCTTAAGTGATCATCGTTATTGCTAACTAAAATATTAAACACCATGCGACCAAATAACTCCGCCTGATCCTGCCCTATTTGGCCGCTAACCCCATGCATAGCAATAGCATTCGACAAGGCCATATAGCTTTGATGAGGTGACTCCGACTCATGCATCCGAAGCATGGTGAGCCCCGAAATAAAATGTCGGCGGGCATAACCACTCGGTATCGGAATGCGGTCAAATCGCTCAATTAGCATCGCTGTCTTATTGCTGCCCAAATCAACCAAGCGCGTCTCTGGTACAGAAAGCCCAGCTCTGGCTGCAAGCCTCAGCGTGGCATGTTCTATGGCGGAGATATTGTATCGGTCGGTATCCATGCTGAACTTTGCTAACCACTGACGGCCATCTGCCTCAACAACAGCTTTTGGCCGTGCGCCCCCCATCGAAACACCGGCCTGAAAAATTAACGCCAAGCTAGCAGGCACAACCAACCCAGCATCAACTCGATGAGCCGCATCTTGCAGATACTCAAGATCCATGACTCCTGCCAAACGCCCATCTGATTCAGCAGAAGTAAGCTCGCCACGAAAATCAAGAGCGCCCACTCGCATCAATAGGATAGCGCTCAGCCTGCACTTGCGTGCCAAGCAAAGCTAAGGCAAATGGATCTAAGGCAATAGCACGGCGACGCTCTGCATAGCGGTCGCCATAACGAAATACGGAATTAAGTACAGCTGAACCCTGCTCTAGCATCTGCAGGCGTCCAGAAGGTACGGCCAGCGCTTGCCCATCCAAATAGACGAAAACATAAAATGTGCTGGCACTAGAAGTCATAGTTATCGCCTTGTTTTAATGACTTGCGCACACGCTTAACAGCGTGCACATCGCGCCAGGCCTGACCAATTTTATCGTTTTCTGGCGCGCTAGCCTTAAGCACTGCGCCGAGTAACTCCATGCGCTGCCACGCCATGACCCATGAACCAAAAGCCACCTTAGGATCGCCAGACTCCATACGCTTATACGTATTTAACGACACCATGATGCGCTCTGCCGCTTCGGTCATTGTCCAGCCACGCGCTTGCCGCGCCTTACGCAAATTAGAGCCGAAAGTGTGTAGTGGCGCTTCAAAGCTAGGCAGCATTGCTGCAAGTGTTGTCGATTTCATAGCTCATACCTAGGCCTTAATATGACTTAAAGTATCATATATGAGCTATTTAGTGCAAAACAAGCGACAATTATAAGGGCTGGCTTCTGGGGGAATTACCGAGTGAGCTTCTGAGGTGGGCGCACTTATTTGGGGGTGCGCCGAGGGATATAGGTCGTTTTTACGACTTTTTCAAATGGCCAGTTTTATTAAGCACTTGATGGGAGGAACGCCTAATAAAACTGGCGATTTGAGAAAGGGGAATTTTTGCACTACTCCCCGCCAACGCTGACTCCTACTTTGGCGCCAAGGACACTATGATAGGCGCCCCTGTAATGACCCAACACAAACCTAGAGACTTACGCGATGACGAAAACTGCGCACTTGGCCGGCGCCTTGCTATTGCTGTGCGTTTTAACGCTGATTTTTTCGCCGGTGGCGCGCTTTCCTAGCGAATGGATATTGCTGAGTGTGAGCGCAGTTGTTTTGGCCTCGGGCGCGCTAGGCCTAGGCTTTCGTACAGCTGGGCTCAACGGCTGGTGGTCTGGGGTGGAGAGACAAGCGAATGCGCCAGGGCACGTGAGCGTACTTAAGCACATTGGCGCGCTGGCGTGGGTTGCGCTGCCTGCGAGTGCAGGTTTGCTGAGTGGGTGGGCGTTGTCGGTGTATCCGTGGCAGGGAGCTACGGCATTGCGCGAGTTCATCACGGCGCTAGTGGTTGGGCTAACGGTGGCTATTTTGGCGCAAGGAGCTAGCAAAGGAGCAAGTAAAGCAGCTAGCAGTCGAGACGTCACAAATCAGCAATACTCAAACCAAGCAATCGTAACGCTGAAAAGCTCAAACGCAGACTCGTGGCTGAGGCGCGGGATTGCCGGCTGCTGCATGGTGGTGGGATTGGGGGCGATATGGCTGATGTGCGAGCCTAAGCATTCGGCGGCGGCCGTGGTGTGGCTCAATAGTGTGGAAAATATGAATTATTGGGGATTCGCCTTCGCCCTGCTAATCAGCTGCGGCGTTGCAGTAATCGTAGGTAACCGCGGCCTCAGCGCTGCAAACCAAAGCTACCGAAACAAGCTAGAAGCCATAGGCACCTTACTAACCCTTTTAGCCGTCGCGGCCCTCTTCACCTGGCTCAGCCTGAGCTATCCCAGCCGTGGCGCGCTGCTTGCGGCGCTGTGCGCAATCGCATTACTTGTGCTGCTGCGCTTTACCCGCCTGCCGCTAAAGTGGCTATTTGCCGGCACTGTTGGCACCTTCATTCTTGCCTGCTTGGCTACGTTCATTATCCAAAGCGCGGGCTGGATGGGCTATGACGAGTTAGATGCTCTGAGCTCGCGGCGGCTGCCCATCTACGACACCACGTGGGCATTGTGGCAGCAGGCACCGTGGTTTGGCTGGGGTCTGGATGCCTATGGCAGCCACGGCGCGATTGAGGTTGCCAAGCACATGGACGGGCTATTCTTCCCTGCGCCGCACAATATCTTGCTAGAGATGCTTTATTCGCTAGGGCTAATAGGTAGCGCATTGGTCTTGGCCACGCTCGGGCGCATCCTTTGGTTGGCCATGCGCGCGGCTCGCTCAAGCACAAACCCATTGGCGGGGCTGCTCGCCACCGCCATCATCACCACCTTGGTGCTGCACGGCGCGACCGACTTATCGATCTATCGGCCCTACTTCTTCATGCTGGTGTTTGCGGCTTGGGGCTTGATACAGGGTTCAGGACGCCAAAAACAACTCAGGCCAGTAAGGTAACCCAAACTGGCCTGAGCAGAGAACGCAATCGATCGAAAATAGCTAATCTAGAGGCAGCACAAGGCCTAACTACACCGGCGTCACCTGAGACTCTTCGTAAGGCTGGTCCAGCTCGGCCTCAAACGCGGCAATAGACATAGCGTCTTCGGGGCGCTCTTCGAGCGATCCGGAATAGTCTTCGGCGGTGAAGTCTGGCTTGTAGCCGTAAATATTGAGCAGCAATAGTTGCTTCAGGCCAATGGTGTCACGCGCCAAGGCGAGTTCTTGAATGTCGGCAAATAATGACTCAATGCGCTCCAGCGAGTAAAAGCGCTCGTGAGCTTTATAGATCAGCGGATGCTCTGTGCGCTCGATGCCATCATCGCTGATGAGCAGCTCCTCGTAGAGTTTCTCGCCGGGGCGCAGGCCAGTGAAACTGATTTCGATATCGCCTTCGGGGTTCGTGAGGTTGCGCTCACTGAGGCCAGAGAGGCGAATCATCTGCCGCGCAAGGTCTAAGATGCGCACGGGCTCACCCATCTCTAGCAAAAACACTTCGCCACCTTTGGCCATGCCGCCGGCTTGAATCACCAACTGCGCGGCCTCGGGGATGGTCATGAAGAAGCGCGTGATGTCGGGGTGGGTAAGCGTGACTGGCCCACCTTGGCTGATCTGCTTGCGAAACAGCGGCACCACCGAGCCTGAGCTACCCAGCACATTGCCAAAGCGCACCATGGCGTAGCAGGTGCCCAAGGTGCCGGGCACAATCGGCTCGGCGGCCAAGGCCTGCAACACCAGCTCCGACAAACGTTTCGACGCGCCCATCACATTGGTTGGGCGCACGGCTTTATCGGTGCTCACCAGCACAAAAGTTTCCACGCCGGCATCGCGCGCAGCCACTGCCGAGCGGTAGGTGCCGATACTATTGTTGATCACACCCTCGAAGGGGTTGGCCTCGACCAAGGGCACGTGCTTGTAGGCCGCAGCGTGGTAGACCGTTTCCACGTGGTGGTGGCGCATCAAGCGTTCTAAGCGAGCTTGGTCCATGACACTGCCCAGCACTGGCACCAGTGTGGCATCTGGAAAGCTGGCGTGGAGCTCGCGCTCGATGCTGTAGAGGCCAAATTCGCTATGATCAAGCAAAATGAGTGTGTCTGGGTGAGCCGTGAGCAACTGCCGGCAGAGTTCGGAGCCAATAGAGCCTGCCGCACCGGTGACCAGCACCACGCGGTCGGCCACGTGGTGGCGAAACAAGGCCAAGTCTGGCGGAACGGCATCGCGCCCGAGCAAGTCGAGAATGTCGATGTCTTGCACATCGCTCAGTGAAATATCGCCAGACATCACGCGGTCTAGGCCGGGCAACATGCGAATGTGGATATCGTGGTCGCCTGAGGCTTTTTGCAATGAACTGACAATATCGCGGCGGCGAGTACGACTCACCGAGGGCATGGCGACAATGACTTCGTCGATGTGGGCACGCGCCAAGTAACGCTGTGCTTGGCGGCCAGACCACACCGGCAAACCATTGATGCGCGCGCCAATAAGCTCGGCGTCATCGTCGAAAAAGCCAACAACACGGTATTGCGACATGCCCACGGCAGCGGCCATGATCTGCCGACCAGCCTGACCTGCACCAAACACCGCGAGGTTGACTTGCTGCTCGCGACGCTTGAGCAAGAGGTAAAGCACGCCACGAATGAATGCGCGACTGCCCCAAAAGTGCAACATTAGTAGAGCGCCGCTAATGATAATGACGCTGCGCGGCATGGTGTGAGTTAGTCCCGCACTAGCCGCCAACCACAGCAGCAGAGTCCAACTCACGCTAGCAAACAGCGCCGACTGCAAATAATGCTCGTCGAAGGCACGCACCACCGCGGTGTACACGCGCGTAAATAAAGCACACGCCACCATGAGCCCGATCATGAGCGGAATGTCGAGTATCTGCTGATTGCTCGGCAACGTTAGCTCGCCCATGCGCACACTGAGCGCCAGCGTATATAAAAACGGCAGCGTGATGATGTCGAGCAGTAATAAAACAAGCTGCTTAACGCGGCGTGGGGCCTCGTGAAGCCAACTTAGCCAATCGCTCTTGGGCGCGGGCTTGGATTTAGGCATTGATGAACTCTCGGCTTGCCTGTTGCATGACGTTTGCAAGCACGGCACAAGTCTTATCAATTTCTGCTTTAGTTAGCGTAGGGTGAACTAAAAACATAAGGCTGGTATCGCCTAACGCTTTGGCCACAGGTAAACGCTCGCTGGGCTGCCAGCCCGTACCATCAAAGGCTTTCTCTAAATAAACTTCGCTACAAGAGCCAGAGAAGCAAGGCACACCAGCCGCGTTGACTTCGGCCATGATGCGGTCGCGTGACCAGCTATCTGCCAACTGCTCTTCACGAACGAAAACATAAGTTTTGTAATGAGCGTGTTTGTTTGCAGCGTCGAACTCGGGCACGCGTAATGCCGGGCACGCGCGGGCTGTGGCTAAAATAGCTTCGGCATTGGCCGTGCGGGCAGCTGTCCAAGCCGCCATACGCTTGAGTTGAATGCGGCCAATCACGGCCTGCATTTCTAACATGCGCCAGTTGGTGCCAAAGCTGTCGTGCACCCAGCGAAAGCCGGGCGGATGCTGTCGCTCGTAGACAGCTTCATAGCTTTTACCGTGGTCTTTGTAGCTCCACATGCGCCGCCACAAGGCTTCGTCGTTGGTAGTGACCATGCCACCTTCGCCGCCGGTGGTCATGATCTTGTCTTGGCAGAAGCTCCACGCAGAAGCATGACCAATGCTGCCGAGCGATCTGCCTTTATAGCGTGCGCCATGGGCTTGAGCGCAGTCTTCAATTACGTAGAGGTCATGCTCAGTAGCGAGCGCCATGAGTGAATCCATGTCGCAGGGCCAACCGGCAAGATGCACCGCGATAATGGCGCGGGTAGCAGGCGTTATTACTGCGCGCACAGTTTCAGCCGTGATGTTTTGCGAGTTTGCGCAGACATCGGCAAAGACTGGCACAGCACCAGCGGTAACGATGCTGGAGGCTGAGGCTAAGAAAGTCCGTGAAGTGACGATGATTTCATCACCAGGGCCAATATTTAAGCCTTTCAAAATTACATCGAGCGCTAAGGTGCCATTGGCTACAGCGAGGCCATAGTCAGAATCAGCCCAAGCGGCGAACTCTTTTTCAAATTCATGGGACTCGGTGCCAGTCCAGTAGTTCACTTTATTGCTTAGGAGCGTGGCAGAAATAGCTTTGGCCTCTTCTTCAGTGAAGCTGGGCCAAGGAGAAAACGGGGTGTTTAGCATGTATACGAATACCTTAAGGCTTTATTCATAGCCAAGTCGTAAGAAGCATCAGATCAGTTGTGTTTGCGCCACCAAGAAGAATCCAACTCAACTAAGGTGCTCACATCTGTAGGGCAGACTCGATCTATATACTCGGTCGCAACGTCTAGGCTATCAAAGTCTTTTTTTAGAGCAGCAACTTGATATACGTCGCACCAACGCCCTTTACGGAAGACTGATTCAGACTCATGTCCCTCAATGCGCCAACCACAACGTTTTACATAAGCTCCTAAGCTCGGGCCATTAAAATCTAAGATCGGACCATACATACGGCGTAATCCAACAACATAAAAAGCCCACGCCATCGTCACTAAAATTGCATCAGTACCCATACCCTTTTGCAAACAATCAGGGTGCAATTTTGTTCCAGCTAAAGCAGACTGATTATGCCAATCAATATCCCACAGCCCAGTCAGCCCGATTGGCTCATTGGTTTGCAAGTCAACGATCGTCAACCGCTTAGTTCTAGGATTTTTTGACATGTTATCAAACCAGTGCCGTTGTTCATTACTCGACACTGGAAAATCCCAACCAACGACAGAGCCAGAAATACGAGGATTATTTGCAAGCTCTAATAGAAAGCCAAGATCACTCTCTTCTATTGCTCTTAAATAAAGATGCTTTCCTTTAATCATTAACTACCACCAAGTTTAATTAGATTTACGATATAGGGGGAAAAAACCAGATAAATCACCTAAAACAGAGTTATTGCTATCACAAAGCTCAATGTATTTTTCATTATTTACAACTATTCTATGCGTTTGAAAAACGCTAGAGTTTTGCGAAAAACCCTTTTTAAAACCAAATAGAGCATCCTCTTGCGACCCAACACCACCACCTAAATGCAGCCAAGAGCATGAGTTATCTCGCCCCCATTTAATTGCAGAATGCAATATTAGCTTTGAGGGCTGTCTATGTCTGTAATTCGGCAAAGTGCCCGACAAATGGTATTGCATTATTAAAGATGACTTATTAAGGGTAAACATAGACGCGCCAATATAGACATCATTTTCTTTGGCCATAATAAGAAGCAAACTATCGCCTAAACCATCCAATAAATCTTGAAAATATTCGTCTTTAAAATAATAGTAGTCCGTCGCATCAAGAGCAGACATTGTCGCTCGATATATATTTATGAATGCATTAAGTGCCTCAGGACTTTTATTAAACTCAATCTCTATACCAGCTTTAATAGATTTTCTAATATCACCCTTATGGCCTGATCTAGTTTCACGCCAATGTTGCTCCGCAGATTTACGAAGATCAACAGAGATAGTTTGGCCGTGATTCTCCACTAAGCCTACTGAGCTACTCCAAGAAGAGTTAAGCAATGGGTGTAACCTTATAAACCAGCTTACACAACCAGCCTCTTTTAGCATACAAATAGCGCTAGCTAAAGAAGCTTCCATCCACTCTAAAGTAGCATCTTGATGAAATATTGGGCCGCCATACCCGTATGCTGATGTCACATCCCACATATCATTCTTAATATCACGCTTAAGAAATGGGTAAAGTGCTACTTGATCACCTAGACATACATAAACAGCCATAGCAACGCCGTCATCACAGTGCCTAGAAGCTGCAATCCATTCAGCCGTATGATAAACGTCATGAACGCACGAGTTTAATGCATTGCCCCATAAATCATCACAACTATCTATCAGCTTAACAATCAAACTATCATCCCAGTACTTTTTTAATAACATTAGAAATAATTAAAATATCATCACGATTATATCTAGAATCACAATGAATCATTAGCACTCTTTGCGACAGGTCTATATCTATTGACTCAGCTGAGTATAACTTTTGTGGCCAAAGAACTATAGGGTAAATATTCGACTCAATCAGTTTTATTCGCAAAGCCTCCCTAGAATTCATCATCTTAAAAACCAAAACTAAATATGCACTAGACTCAAGAATATAAAAACTGCTTTCCAGGCCAACTAAAATTGATTTAAAAATAGCGATATTAGCTTGGCGCGTCTTATGGCTTTCAATATAGTTAAAAAAAGGAAGCAGCGCCCTGCTAAATAATGATATTGATGAATATTTACCCTGCCCGATTAATGATTCAGCGCGAGACGCAAGCTCAAGAAATTTAGATTTTTCAATAAGGCCAGAATCCAAATAAACAGATTTTAAATTCATTGCCTGCAACATTAAATTGCAAGCTTTATCATGATCATCGGTCAAGGGTGGATGAATCGGCAGTGATGAAGAGTTATCGCTCCATAATGCACCTCCATCAGGTAAAAAACAAACCTTACGAAGCGATGAGAATGTGTAGTTGGCGACTCGATCGTACTTCCAATTAGAGCAAGGATTATGTGTAATATCCAAAATCAATGTTCCACCAATAACATTTACTTTTGAACGTCGACCAAAATACTCTACGGCAATAAGCGCTTCATTTTCTTTTAAGCTTATTACTAAATCATCAGACTGAAAATTACATAAATAAAAATCTATAGAAATCAAGCCTTTAATAGACTCAGTAACTTCATGGCAATAATATGACGGGACATATAATTTATTCCATCCAAGCATTACTCCATGCTCAATCAATGCCTTTAGAGCATCTCTTCCAGACCCATACAAAATAGCCTCAGCTTTAAGCCATGGATCACCAGAAAAAAAGGACTCATCGAAGTTAAAAAAAGAGCCGCATTCCCAAACCTTAGTCATTGTTATTACTTTTTTCTTTATCCATACTATCAATAATACTCTTCAAACCTACATCATCAACTTCTCCAAACATCTGGCCAGTCTCAACACCAGTACCACCAAGAACTATACCGATTGTACGAAACAGTATTTTAATATCGCCCCATAAACTTTGAGAGTTTACGTAATCAATATCTAGTGCTGTTCGCTGCCCAAAAGTAAGGCTTTGACGGCCTGAAACCTGTGCAAGGCCAGTTAATCCAGGCCTAACCGTATGGCGCATACGCTGCTTCGAGGTAAAAACCTTCAAATGAGCATCTAGCAAAGGTCGTGGTCCAACTAGACTCATGTCTCCTTTAATGATATTCCATAGCTCAGGCAACTCATCCAAGCTAGTACGGCGCAGAAAATTACCTACTTTTGTAACTCTAACTGCATCAGTTAGAAGCATTTGCTCATTTTTTTCTGGCGGCCTCATCGTGCGGAATTTTATAATTTCAAATTCATTTTCGTTTAGACCAATTCTTTTTTGCTTAAAAAAAATAGGTTTTCCCATGCTAAAATAAATAGCTGCTATGACTCCAAAAAAAATAGGAGTAAGAAACATCAATAGAAGCACTGAGCATAACAAATCAAAAAATCTTTTAGTCATAAAGCACCTAAATATAAATAACTAGACCTCAATATGGATTAACAAACCAACTTGAAGCCTTCTCTAAATAAATCACTATCCAAATAAGATGTCTATGCCTAATCAAACCCCATCCTTCTCAACATCACATCATTTACCTTATGCACATCATATTTTTCGACTGCGATTTCTCGTGAACGCTTGCCCATAGAAGCAATTAATTTAGGCTGCTGAATAAATTTCTCCATAGCTTGCGATAAGGCATCAGCATTCTTAACAGATACCAGAAAGCCATTATCACCATCTATAACTGTTTCGCGGCAACCTGGAGCATCCGTGGTAATAACGGCACGGCCCATTGCCATCGCTTCTAACACTGTGCGCGGAGTACCTTCTCTATAGGAAGGCAATACATACACAGATGACGCTTCAATCGCCGGACGAACATCGCTCAGGCGGCCTAAGAAGTTAACCGTGCCTGCAGCCACCCACTCATCCAGCTCATCCTGGCTAATACTTGTGGGATTCGCATCAAGTCCACCTACTAAATCAAATTGTATATTAGGGTATTTTTGCTTTATTTGCCGTGCAGCTTGCACATACTCACGAACACCCTTATCGCCCAAAAGTCGAGCTATTAGTAAGAATCGTGGAACCTCTGTATCAACAAAAGCAGTTTCAGAGAACTGCCCAACATCAACGCCCGAGCCATTCACTACGCACGTGTTCGCTTGCGCAGTAAGAATATTTGATTGACGAAATAACGCTTCATCATCGGGGTTTTGGAAGAAAATCACTTGGCAGTGGCGTAAAGCTGCTCGATAAAGCGTTTGCACCAAAGCTAAAACTCGGCTGCGCCGACCATCGCCCATAAAAGCAAAACCCAAACCAGTGATAAGCGCAAAGCGATTAGGTACATGCGCAAGCCATGCTGCGAGCGAGCCATAAATCACAGGTTTAATGGTGTAGCTCAGTACATAATCAGGCTTTAGCTGACGCATCAATCGCCACATAGACAGTAAAGCCTTTAAGTCTGCAAAAGGATTCATGCCTGTGCGTTGCATCTGAATATCGTGTGCAGTTACGCCAAATGTCTCAAGCTGAGATAAGACTGTTGCATTAATCACCAGCTCTGGCGCAGCTACATGTACGTCAAACCCTTTAGTCATCAAATCTACGATCAATGGCTTACGAAAACCAACTAAAGACTCAGAGGCACTAGCAATAACAAGAAACTTCATTTAGCTCACATTCTTAATGTACCAAGGCATAGCCTTAGCAATACCGTTCATAATGCGAAACTCTGGGGCGTAACCTAGCTTACTTTGTGACTTGCCAATATCTGCCTGTGAGTGGCGTACATCGCCGGCACGAAATTCTCGATACACCGGCTGCTTATCGTAAGCTTTACCGCCCTCAACCAAACCAGCATGCAAAGCTTTAAACAAGTCGTTGAGCGTGGTGCGATCACCTACAGCGACGTTATAGACTTCATTTTTGACTTCATCGACTGCTGTAGCGGCAAGTATGTTCATTTGTACGGTGTTTTCTATGAAGCAGAAATCGCGACTGGTTTCGCCATCGCCGTTAATAAACACGTCATCGCCCTGAATCATTGAGGCTATCCATTTGGGGATCACAGCGGCATACGCACCGTTGGGGTCTTGACGCTTACCAAATACATTGAAGTAACGCAGACCGATACATTTGAAGTTGTAGGTTCGTGCGAAGACCTCTGCGTAAATCTCATTAACAAACTTCGTTACCGCATACGGAGATAATGGTTTGCCAATATTTTCTTCTATTTTAGGCAAAGCTGGGTGGTCGCCGTAGGTAGAGCTGCTTGCTGCATAGGTAAAGCTCTGCACTTGGGCATCACGTGCTGAAACGAGCATATTGAGAAAGCCACTGATGTTTGCAGCATTTGTAGTAATAGGATCATTAATAGAGCGTGGAACTGAACCCAACGCAGCTTGATGTAATACATAGTCAACACCAGCACAAGCATGATGGCAGTCATTATAATTACAAATATCACCCTCAATAAAAGTAAAGCCCGCCCATTGCTTTTCGCTTACTAAACCCTTGACCTCATCTAAATTATACTGATGACCAGTAGCGAAATTGTCCAGTCCAACAACACGCTGATTGAGCTTAAGTAGGTGTTCGAGCAGATTAGAGCCAATAAAACCCGCAACACCTGTGATCAACCAAGTCTTAGGAGCTTTTAGTAAGTTTTTTAATATAATTTCGTAGGCAATCATATATAGACACTCTAATTATAAATAATAAAATAGTAGATTAAATATTTAAGTGAAATATCGCTATTCGTAAAAACAAGCACTAAATATATAACCTCAAAAGCTTTATATAAGCCTACCCAAAATACAGGCTGTATTTATTTAAGTTAATTGCAAACCATAAGATAGAATTCTTCGTATAAATTAGTAATATGCTTGATTTCATAGTTTTGTAGCACTCTTCCGCGTGCCATTTTACTTAATTCAGCTTTGGTTATAGTATCCAGACTAAGAATTTCGAGTAAACCACTAGCTAAACCTTTCATATCACCAGCACTTACAACACGGCCTGCGCCACCAACAATCTCAAGACTATCGCCGACATCTGTGACTACGCAAGGTACTCCACATGATAGAGCCTCCCCTAATACATTTGGAAATGCCTCACCGTGCGACGATGATGCCAATACATCTAACGAGGCCATTAGACGTGGAATATCATCACGTCGCCCAAGAAGATGCATACACTTCTGTAAGCCTTTTTCATTAATAGCAGCGGTTAGCTCAGTATTTTCTTGATTAATATCTGTACCTACAAGTAAAAAATGAGTTTTCGGAAGCTGGGATTGCAAAACTGCAGCTGCTTCTATGAATCCCATATGATTTTTTTGAGAGTCAAAACGGGCAATAAGACCAACTAATTGAGCCTCAACTGGCAATCCTAACTCCTCACGAACAGAGCTTCTAGCCGTTAAATCAGGTATAAATCGAGACAAATCAAAACCATTTGGTATGACATGCATTTTTTCACTAGAGTAGCCTACTGAAGCATGGACATCCTTGGCGCGATAAGAGCAAGAAAGTATATATTTTGGCAACCAGCTTGATAAAACTGAACAGACCTTGACAACCAACAAAGTTGAAAGCTTATTTTCGGATTTGGATAGATTGCAATGCCTAATACCCCAAACTACCTGTTGACAACCAGCCAAACGCGCCGATATTCCACCTATTAAGTCCGCATGATACATCCATGTGTGGACTATATCAGGCTTTAATTTATGCAATAAAGCAGTCAAGCGTAAAATCACAAATGGGTTAGGAATTCCACCCGGCTTCATCCCTAGAGCATAAACAGGAATGCCAAGATTTACGATTTTCGGGCCGATCACACCTAAACCGACTAATGAGACCACAGTCGGTGTAAAGTTTTTACGATCGATGTGTTGAAGTAGCTTTAGCAGCATTGCCTCAGCTCCACCTGCATCAAGATTTGTAATAATTAAAGTTATATTCATATTTTCAGCAAACCTTACACCAGCTGCATAGTTGAAGATAAATTCGTAGCTTTTATATATTGTTCAGGATTTGATATATTAAATCAATCAGCTCCGTACTATTTTTTTATAGCTTCATTAAAGTATTTGTTTTTATGCATAATTACATAAAGTATAAAAGGCGTGTAAATCCAAGCCAAAGAAGCTTTAGATAAGAGCAAAATAACCAATGCAGCCACAGAATAGATATTATTTCTCATTGCAGGCACGAGCAATAGCAGTATCAATACTGAGGCAATAATGGGGCCGAAACTTAAAAACATTAAAAGAAGCAGTGTACTATCATTAACTGCAGCTGTTACATTAATTTTATTACTTAAATCTATACTTAAATTTCCAACTCCAAAAATAAAGTTTTGCACACCTCCGAATATATAACCTAATGACTCTTCAAAGAAGCCTACTCTAAAATCTAAACCTGAATTTATACCGTAAAGAGATCCAACAAAAAACCTTTCATATAGATACGGAAATACTATAATAAAACCAATAACTAGAACCATCAAGCTAATTAACTTTATCTTAAAATCCGACTGCCTCATGCTGAGCATGATTATTATCATAGAAAAAATAGCAGCAAAAGTACTGAATGTTAATACTAATGAAATAGCTCCTAAAAAAAATATTGCCATATTTTTTTTAGAATTACTGATAAATCCGGAAAATATAGCTATTGCAGGCGCCATAAATGTGGCGTAGCTTCCAGGCTCATTATATAGCCCACCCAGACGCCTAAAGTTTGAAAAAATCGGATGATCATAGGACCCGCCCCATCCTTTCTGAGAATTTCCTGTAACTGTATATACCATATCAATATCATATGAAAATACATAAAATGCGGTGAATTGAATCAAGAAAAATATAGCATGAAATGCTATAAGAGCCGCTAGAATACTTGATATATTTACATTATAAAAAGCCAGAGGCAAAGCAACCGAAAGAATTAGTAGAAAAAAATAGCCGAAAAAACGCTTTAAATCAAGAGCGGCACCATCGACAATTAATGTCAATATGCTCCAGAAAATGACCAAAGCATAAAATACTGCAACCCTTTGATATTTTAACTTAATACTAGGAATATTTTTTATATTAAAAATAGCACACCCAACCATCAGAACAACACCAACTACTGAGTAGGGCGAATAACCAAGCGAATCTATATAAAACCCCTGGAAAGAAATCAATAGTACAGCTAAAATTAATAATTTCTTATACATAAATAACTTTATTCAAGTAAATCATTA
>JBFJJU010000037.1:0-22099 GCA_041612115.1 Perlucidibaca sp. | reverse complement strand
TTGTAGTTGACGCTCCTAAGAGCCATCGCTATTATGCCGCCTCCCGAGAGGGCGCTTGGTATTAGGCTGGGTGGCAGAGTGGTCATGCAGCGGACTGCAACTCCGTGTACGCCGGTTCGATTCCGACCTCAGCCTCCAATACCCTCGCTATTCTCGACCGCCCCGATGGTGAAATCGGTAGACACAAGAGACTTAAAATCTCTCGACCGCAAGGTCGTGCCGGTTCGATTCCGGCTCGGGGCACCATCATTTGAAGTGCTACATCCGCTACTAGCTAGCACTCAACGCTCTCTTCGCAGCATTTAAAACCAATCAAACGCCATCCTTGGCATTCTTATCGCGTTTCTTAAGCGATTGCGCCTGAGCGCTTGGCTTGTACGATCTCATCTTCGCTAAAGCCCGCAGCCTTCATAATTGCTACGGTATGTTCGCCCAATGTTGCACCGGTATAGGCGTAATGCGCCTTGGTTTCTGAGAACTTAATTGGCGACGCTAGCTGACGCTGTGTTTGACCATTGGCCATTGGTACATCAACTAAAAGCTCACGAGCCTGAATGTGTGGATGCTCAGTAGACTCAGCAAAGCTCAGCACTGGCTCTGTGCAAGAGTCTAGCGCGGCAAAAATAGCCGACCATTCGTCGTAAGTTTTTTTCTTCATTTCTAGTTGAATTTCAGACTTTAGCTGCTGCACAACTTCTGGCTGCAGCATATTTAAGCCTAAGGGTGCCAACTCTGGCCGGCCGAGAGCGGCGCAAAATTGCATGAAAAACTGCGGCTCTAAGCCGCCCACTGAGAAGTAGCGAGCATCTGCAGTTTCATAGCAATCATAAAAGCTACCACCGTTGAGCTGGGTGCTTTCCAAGCCAGGCTGGTCTCCGCCATTAAGTGCACCTGGTGCGGTGAGCGCGTGCAAACTGAAAGCGGCATCGGTCATGGAAATATCGACGTGTTGGCCAATGCCTGTCGCTTGGCGATGAATTACTGCCGCTAATAAGCCAATAACCGCATGGCAAGATCCACCGGCAATATCTGCCACTTGCACAGCCATTGGTGCTGGCCCTGTGGCTTTGCGGCCGTTATAGCCGAGTACGCCGGCAATGGCTAAATAGTTCATGTCATGGCCGGCACGATCTTTGTACGGGCCAGTTTGGCCATAGCCAGTAATTGAGACATAAATAATGCTTGGGTTAATCGCCTTTAATGCTTCGTAGCCAACCCCCAATCTATCCATAACTCCGGGACGAAATTGCTCGACCACGATGTCATATTCGGCAACTAGACGCTTAACAATCTCAAGACCAGCAGGTGACTTAAGGTCGATGCCAATGGAGCGCTTCGAGCGATTCAAATAGCCATGAGCGGCCGAGTTACCATCACTGGCCATGGGCGGCAGCATGCGCACCATGTCTGGGCGCGATGGCGATTCAACGCGCAGCACATCTGCACCCATGTCGGCGAGCATTAATGTGGCGAAAGGGCCTGGCAGCAGTGCCGAGAAATCAAGCACTTTTAGGCCTTTAAGTGGACCGGACATAACAACACCTCTGCAATAAGATTGATAAATGACTAAACGGTCAGCATGCTAGTACGGCAAACAACAGCTGCCAATGACCAGAATGCTCATCAGCTGACGAATTCAGCTAGCTGAAGTCATTGCGCCTAGGTCTCTGTGGGCGACATAATTTGGCCATAACTCTTTGAGCAAAACCTATGCTGTCTTTTTTACCTGCCCCACTACTGGGCTTTATCGTTGCGTTTTTACTAGTGGCCTCAACGCTGCTTGCTTCAATTATCATTTTGCTCATGAGTCCGCTAAAACTATTATCACTTGCCTTTCCGGCCTTAAGTCCGCGTGTACGCCGTGCTATTGCTGCCATTCAAGAAACATGGACTGGCACTAACTCGACCATTTTCAAGCTTCTTCCTGACCTAACCTGGGATATTCGTGGCCTGTCTGAGCTTCGTCGCGACCGTTGGTATTTTGTCGTCTCCAACCATCAGTGTTGGATGGATATTCTGACGGCCTTCCATGTATTGAACCGTCGTATACCGCCCCTGAAAATTTTTATTAAACAAGACTTGCTCTATGTGCCAGTGATTGGTCTTGCTGTGTACACCCTCGATTACCCTTTTATGAAGCGCTATAGCCGTGAATTAATTGCGAAAAAGCCACATTTACGCGGCAAAGACTTGGATACCACACGCCGCGCCTGCGAAAAATACAAAGATTATCCAGTCAGCGTCATGAGCTATTTAGAAGGCACACGGGCAACGCCTAAGAAAATGGCCGCAAGCCAAACCCCTTTCCGGCATTTATTACCGCCCAAAAGTGCAGGTGCCGCATTTGTGCTAAATGCTCTGGGCTCAAAAATGGATACGGTGCTGGATTTAACCATTGCTTATCCGGACGCAGTGCCTAGCTTCTGGGACTTCTGCTGTGGCCGAGTCCGCCGCATCGTGGTCGATGTCACCTTGCGCGAGATTCCAGCGCACTTTTGCCAAGGTAGTTTTGAAAGCGACCTAGCCTTCCGCGAAGAGTTTGCACAATGGACTCAGCAAATGTGGATAGAAAAAGATGAGTTACTTCTGACATTACAGCGTGTCAACGATTAGACTAGTGCAATTAAAGACTTATTTGGGAGATGCATATGTCTGTGTCACAACCTGCTAACTTCAATGAAACATGGTCTGATAAGCGCATTGAGGGCTTTTTAGCCTACCAACCACCAGTTGGCGAAAGCGCTGACTTTCACGCGCTCTACAATGCGTATAAGCATATGCGTGACTCTGACTTCAGTTTATTTCTAGAACACTTTAAAGCGGCTAACCGAGACATTCACGCAGTAAATGGCCTGGGCCTATCATTGCTCGATATCGTTAAAACACATGCGCAGTCGCAAGCCTTTGTCGACCTGCTCAGCGCTTAAATATGCCAATGATTAACGGCGAAAAGCGTAGTGAGTCGGCCCTGCTTCACGCAGGTATGCCGCTATTTGGACAGTTTCAAGATAGCTTGCGCCAAGTGCAGGGCCAATTAGATGCTAGCCTAGATGCCTTTGGGCACCGACGCAGCGCTCTCGCTCGTCGCCTAAGCTATAAGCAGTTTCAATTCTTTGGCGGCATGAGCGAAGAACTAGTATTCGGCTGCGCTTTGGTCAGTCTAGGTCACTCATGTAGTGCTTTTATTTATGCTGTTGATATGCGTACAGGCGAACGCTTCGAGCATCGCAGCATGCGGCCCGGCAGCATGGGCATGAGCCTCAGCGATAACCCTCGCGATGGCAGTAGCCATTGCCAAATGGGTCGCTTACGGGTCGAACAGCACTATGTCGATCAGCCGCGCCAAAAGCAGTTAAGCGTGAGTATTGGTGAAGAGTTTGTACTTGAGGCACTAAGCCATGAATTGAACTTCGAGCCGATGTCACTGTCTACGCGTAGTGGCTATAGCGGCTGGACCTACGCCAATAAAACCGCCGGCGTGCCATTAACTGGCAGCTTGCTCTGGCGTGGTAAGAAAATCGACTTAGCTGCGATTCACTGCATGGGTCATCACGACTTTTCCTGCGGCTTTATGCGGCCTGAAACGTGGTGGAACTGGGCCTGCTTTTCAGGACATTCCGAGCTTGAAGGTAGCGATGAGACTGCGGCGATTGGCTTGAATATTTCCTGTGGTGTGAATGAAACAAGCTATAGCGAAAACTGCTTTTGGCTTAATGGCGAATGTATCAATACCGCTGCCGCAGTTTTTGACTTTGACCGCCAGATGCCACTTTCCGAGTGGAAAATTCACACGCACGATGGCAGTGTGAATTTACACTTCACGCCACTTGGTATCTACGAAGACAATACGCGACTTGGCCCTTTGGCGGCACGCTTTCGGCAAGTCTTTGGCCATTTTGATGGCTATCTGACTCACCAAGGCCGGCGCTACTCAATTAAGCGCTTAAGCGGCTTTGTTGAAGATCAATTTGTGCGCTGGTGATTCGTACTTCCTCTACTTAATGAGTATAAAAATGTATGTCAAAACACCATAAAAAACATGCACATATTACCGCAAAGCCAAGTAAACGAGAGCTATTTCGTGATTACTTAGTACTACTTTGCGACCTGCGTTTCTCACGCTATTTAACAGTACAAATGCTGCCAATTTTATATGTCTTACTGGTTATTGGCGGTGTTGGCGTCATCGGCCAGTTCGTTTGGGATGCCTTTGCACAAAGCCTTTTACGTGGTGGCACTTTTCTTGTTGCAGCTCCTGTCGCTGTTTTAATTTGGGTCTCTGCTTGTCGCGCTATTACGGAATTTTTGCTCGCCGTATTTCGTATATCTGAAGATGTAAACAAACTTGCAGGCATTCGTCCAACTGTCGACAAGCTTGATCAATTCATTAGTGGTCCGAGCTGGCTAAGCCGAATCGTAGGTTCAGTTCAAGCCGTGTCGCAGCAACAAAAATCTCAGCGCGCTACGCCTGCTATTCATCCAGAGAAACCTCAGTGAAATTACTTTCAGCTAATACTTGCTTTATTCCTAAAGACTTAAGCTCAGTCACTCAATTCGACCCTAGCAGCGAAGCAGAACTTGCCGCTGTCGGCATGAGTGCAAAGCAAAAAGACACGATTTGGCGCGCGGTCGAAGGTTTTTATCGCACCGGGATCTCGCCAGCCGTCACCATTTGCATACGTCGCAAAGGCCACGTGGTGTTTAACCGCGCTTTAGGGCATGCACGTGGCAATGGTCCAGACGATGACCGCGATACGCCTAAGGTGCTGGCACAACCTGACACGCCTATGTGCTTGTTTTCAGCCTCGAAAGTGGTCACAGCAATGCTTATTCATAAGCTTGCCGAAGATCATTTAATCGACTTGCTGGCCCCCGTGTCGCATTACCTGCCTGCTTTTGGTGTTAATGGTAAGCAGCATGTAACGGTCGCGCATATTTTGGCTCACCGTGCAGGCATACCAACCATTCAAGGGGATTTCGATACCGAAATTCTTTTCGACACTCCGCAAGTCATCGATATTCTATTTAACTCCAAGCTGAATGCACGCAGCGGCCATCGGGCGGCCTATCACGCTGTCACTGGCGGCTATATTTTAGGCGAACTAATTCGTGCCGTTACTGGCAAAGATGCCCGCGAATACTTACGCGAAACCATCCAAGAACCACTGGGCATGCGCCACTTTAATTATGGTCTAGCACCTGAGCATCGAGGCAGTGAGGCTATTGGCTATGCGACCGGCTTTAAGCCCGTGCTAGCCGTCGATTGGTTTTTGCAGCACGCACTTGGTGGCGATTTAGACACCGTGGTTAATGTCACCAATGATCCTCGCTTTATGGATATTATTTGCCCGGCCGGTAATATTTTCGCCAATGCCGACGAAGCCTGTCGATTCTTTGAGCTCATGCTGCGTGGCGGCAGCCTCGATGGCCAGCGTATATTTGACCCATTAACCATTCGTCGCGCCACATTAGAGGCCGGCAAACCACAATTTGATGGCACTTTGCTAGCACCGCTGCGTTATAGCCATGGCATGATGCTCGGCGGCAACCCAGTCGGGCTTTATGGGCCAATGACTGGCAGAGCTTTCGGGCACTTGGGCTTTTCCAATATTTTTTGCTGGGCGGACCCTGAACGCGACATTTCTGTATCGCTACTAACCTCAGGCAAGCCAATCATTGGCTCACACTTACCTGCTCTTGCAAAATTGCTCACGAGCATTTCGTTTAATGTTCCTAAAATATGAACTTAAGCTCGACACACCCTGTCATAATTTTGAATTGTTAGACGTGCAATATCTAACTATAATGCAATCTCTGTGAACACTCATACACTGAAATTATTGAGGCAAGACCCTATGTCCAATGACATCGCGTCAACACAACAAGCCCCGGCTGAGAAACCGCCGATTAACTGGCTAGGTGCTAGCGTATTGGTTTCTACGCCTATTTTAGCGCTGTTGTTGATTCCAACTTATGCATGGTTTGCTGACTACTCCACCGCTGCTTGGGTGAGTTTTGTCGTGCTCAGCGCCTTAAACGGCATGTCGATCACTGGCGGCTACCATCGCCTCTGGGCTCACCGTGCCTATGAAGCGCATTGGTCATTACGCATTTTCTATATGCTCTTTGGCGCCATGGCGACTCAAAATAGCATTTTAGTATGGGCCTCAGGCCACCGCACGCATCACCGCCACGTTGACCACGTTGATCACGACCCCTACTCCTCAAAACGTGGCTTTTGGTTTTCGCATATCGGTTGGATGCTCCGTAAATATGAGTCAGGTAAAGAAGACTTCCGCAATGCCCCGGATTTGCTTAAC
Source organism: Perlucidibaca sp. (assembly GCA_041612115.1). Taxonomy (GTDB): domain Bacteria; phylum Pseudomonadota; class Gammaproteobacteria; order Pseudomonadales; family Moraxellaceae; genus Perlucidibaca. The sequence continues at coordinate 15,779 of JBFJJU010000037.1, read as the reverse complement.
GACCCTATCGTCATGTTCCAACACAAGCACTACCTCGGTGTTGTACTCGCGATGAACTTTGGCTTACCCCTCGCTATCGGCCTAATGGTCGGTGATGTCTGGGGTGTATTGCTGCTAGGCGGTCTTTTCCGCTTAGTGTGGAGCCACCACACCACTTTCTTCATCAACTCACTTGCTCATATGTGGGGCAGCCGGCCATACACTGATGAAAACACCGCACGTGATAACGGCTTTTTAGCGCTGTTTACCTACGGTGAGGGCTATCACAACTATCACCATATCTTCCAATACGACTACCGTAATGGCATTCGCTGGTATCAGTTTGATCCAACCAAATGGATGATTTTGGCACTCTCATGGGTGGGTATTACGCGCAATCTAAAGCGTTGCCCAGAGTTTGCCATCGAGAAAGCTAAGCTCACCATGCAGTTCAAACACGCTGAAACCAAGCTGTCTTTGATTGCAGCCGGTCATGCTCAGCTAGATGCTTGGCGCACTAAGTTAGCGCAAGAGTCTGAGCACTTCAGCCAAGTCATGGCTGATTGGAGCCAGCTAAAAGAAGCCTGGTATGGCGAGAAAAAGCGCCAGCTATTGCAGAAGTGGGAAGAGGCTAACTTCCATAACCGCTTTCAAGAAATTGAATATCGCCTGAAAATGCAGCGCAAACGCTTACGCATGCTCACCGCGCAGGTTACTGCCTAAAGCATGTTGGCTTTCGACAACTCCTACGTCACCTTGCCGACGTCGCTCTGGCGTCGGCAACGCCCCACCCCCATCCAAAACGCTAAACTACTTACGCTAAATACAGCGCTAGCCACTGAGCTTGAGCTAGATATGGCGTGGTGGCATTCGCCTGAAGCGCTCGCAGGCCTTGCCGGCGGCGCTATATGGCCCGGCGCAGATCCTATTGCGATGAAGTATGCTGGTCATCAATTCGGCGGCTGGAACCCTGATTTGGGCGATGGTCGGGGCGTGCTACTGGGTGAAATTATTTCACCACAGGGGCAGCGCCTAGATTTGCACTTGAAAGGTAGTGGCCCAACGCCATTTTCTCGTCAAGGTGATGGTCGCGCCGTACTGCGCTCAAGCATTCGCGAATACCTAGCCGGCGAGGCCTTGCATGCACTGGGTGTGCCCTCCACACGTGCCTTGGCAATCGTAAGCTCTACGCAAACAGTGCGCCGAGAGCGCATGGAAACCGCCGCCACGCTGTTACGTGTAACGCCCTGCCATATTCGCTTTGGCCATTTCGAATGGTTGTTTCACAGCAACCAGCACGACGATCTACGCGAGCTCGCCGACTACTGCATAACACGCTATTACCCTGAAGCTAAAGCCCAAGCTAAACCTTACGTAGGCTTGCTGGAAAGCATAATTAAGCGCACTGCCGAGCTGATGGCCGAGTGGCAATGCCAAGGCTTTGCGCACGGCGTGATGAACACCGACAACTTCTCCATAGCCGGAGAGACACTAGACTTCGGCCCTTATGGCTTTCTTGAGCAATACGACCCCTATCTGATTTGCAATCATTCCGACCATAACGGCCGCTACGCGTGGTATTTACAGCCTTCTGTAGGTTTGTGGAACCTAAACGCCCTCGCCCAAGCCTTTACGGCATTGATGAGCATCCCTGAAATAGAATTGGCGTTGGCGCAATATGAGCCGCTGCTGGTTAAACATTACGATCAATGCATGAATGCCAAATTAGGCCTAGGCGCAGTACAAGCGGGTGACCGCGAATTAGTTGCTGGATGGTTGGCTTTATTACAGCACGCGAAGCAGGATTATCCGCAACGCTTTCGCTGGCTCAGCGAGCATGATGTGGCGAGTTTAAGTACTGATGATTGGGGTACCCAAAGTAGTGAGGCCGAGCAATGGCTGCAGCGCTATCGGCAACGGACTCAAGATTACGATGAGCCGGAGCGACAAGCAGGCATGCAGGCCGTTAACCCGTGTTATGTGCTGCGTAATTACTTGGCGCAGCAGGCTATTGAGGCCGCAGAACAAGGTGATGAAAAACCACTAGCGTTACTGACTCAAGCGCTACAGTCACCTTTTACACGCCGAGCTGAACTAGACCACTTCGATGCCCCTGCGCCAGCGTGGGCATCGTGTTTATCGATCAGCTGCTCGTCTTAGCCAACCACTAACATATCGCCAAAATAACGCCCAAAAGCTTTTAACTCCACTGGCTTAAGTGCAGGCACTAGGCGGCGAATAGCTGCTTGTGAGCCTTTGCGAATAGCCGCCTCACCAACTGCGAAAACATTGCGCGCGATAAAGCCAAGCTTCACTGCTTGAGCAGATTCTTGGTAAAACGCCTGAATGGCTAGCTCTGAAAAGCGCAGCATAGCCTTAGTCATTTCATCTTGGTTTGTACCCTCCGCTGCGGCTTCAGCCCAAGCGTGTTTCAATAAGTCATAATCTGCCTTGGCCAAATCAAAGCTGATGAAGTCACGCAACTTGCCATTGGCCATATGCTGCGTACGACGAGCTGCAATATAGCTCGTTAAAGGCTGTAGTTCGGCGTTAGTCATTTTTGCAAGTACTTGGCGCACCATCGTATGTGAAGCGCCTTTAATGACATTGGCGACCGTTTCTAAGACTTTAGGCGCACTGCTAGATGGCGATGAGCCTTTCATGAGGTTCACCACCAATGCGTCGACTATTTCATCGGCATAGCGCTGCGAAAGGGCCACTACAGCGCCAGCTTGTGGCTGCGCCGGAATGCCATTGGCAAACGCATTAAGCACGTCATTAAACTCATCCGTAAGAGTCTTAGAGGCTTGAAAAGCAAACAAAAACGTCATGATTTAACCTTGAGTGAACATGCTGCCATAGTGCGCAGCTACTGCTTTTAGCTCATCATCGTTCATCGAAACAAAAAGCTTCGATGTTGCTGAGTTACTGCCTTTAATAATTGTTGAGCGGCCAATCGAGACCATTTTCTTTTTCACGAAGCCCACGTCTAATGAGTTGGTGAAGTCATCATAAAATGCAGCAGTAGCGGCATCAACAAAATCGCTCATGGCAGCAGTTAAGTCCTCACGGGCGCCAGTCATATTGCCAGCAGCAATGCGCGCTAAAATTTCTTCAAAGCGCTTGCCTAAAGGCTGTGGCATCACAAAGCCAAACTTCGACGCGCCATCGACTACCTGGCGACGACGGCTTAAATACCCGGCTAATTTATCTTGTTCAGCATCGCTGACTTTGCCCATAATTTGCTTAATAAGTACGTGCATAGTGCTTTTAAGTAGGTTGGCAAGCACAGATAAAACGCCACCACCTTCCCCGTTGGCCTTCAAAATATCAATCACATCTAGCGCTAATGCTTTCACCACACCATCAGTGGTACCGATGGCAAGCTTAATTGCAGTCGCTGAGTCTGCGTACTGACCTTTGGCATGGTTCGTTAGTAAGTCATCAATAGTTTTTTGTAGCGAGGCGTCTAGCGGAAATCCAAATACGTACTGGCTCATATTTATTCTCAACAGCTTTTAGAGGAAGGGGTGGCATTCACAGTGCTTGTGTCTGAAGTGATTTATACCTTATTGGCGCGCCATGCGCAGCGATTCAGTTAGGCTTTCGAAGTTAGAGCGAAATGGATTGATGTCTAAGCCACCGCGCCGCGTGTAGCGCGCATAGACGGTGAGTTGCTCAAGCCTCGCATAGTTCATCAGATCCATGAAGATACGTTCTACGCATTGCTCATGAAAGTCAGAATGTCGGCGATAGGATACTAAATAAGCAAGTAAGCTCTCTGGTACTAAAGCCGGGCCGCGCGCACGAATCATCACACTGCCCCAGTCGGGCTGATTGGTTACTGGACAATTGCTGCGCAACAAATGACTATGCCATACACGATCTTCATAAACATCTGTGCGCACTTGGATCAGGCTGGGATCTGGCGTGTAGATATCGGTGCTGAGGTCAAAATCATCTAAGCAAGTGCCCGGTAAAGCAGCCAAGCTACCTGCCACGCCTGCATCTAATAAGGCTAAGGAAACTTTCGCGCCGGCAACAGAGCTTAAGTCAGACTCAACCTGTGTAATAAACGCCTCTGAGCTTTCAAAGCGCGTGAAATTTAAGCCATTGAAATACAGCTTCAGCGATTTTGACTCAATGATATTGGCTGATTCGGCTGGCACACGTATCTCACCAATGGCAACACAGGGCCTACCTTTGTCATTCAGCCAAGACAGCTCGTAATGTGTCCATAAATCCACGCCATGAAAAGGCGGCGGCGCTGCCGTATCAAGCCCCAAGTCAGCACGCGAAAATTGGCGCGGGATAGCTTGCAAGCGCTCAGCGCAGGGCATATCAGGATAATCAGTAGCTTGGCCAAGAAGAGTGAGTGAGTGTAAGTCCATGATCATTACTCGCGCATGCCAGTGCCACGGTTGAGCAGGTGCAGCGCAAACGCAAATAGTGCTGCGGTGATCAATGTAATGAACGCTAAAGAGGCGAAAATAGGCACGTCACTATGGCCAAGCACGCCATAACGAAAGGCATTAACGACGTAGACAATGGGGTTTAGCATGGATACGTTTTGCCAAAATGGCGAAAGCAAGTCCATGGAGTAGAACACCCCGCCTAAATACGTCAATGGTGTTAGCACAAACGTTGGCACAATAGAGACGTCATCGAAGGTTTTAGCATAGACCGCATTAATGAAACCGCCGAGTGAAAACAGCACCGCTGTGATGAGCACGCTGTAAATCATGACAAAGCCGTTATGCAGACTTAAGTCGGTGAAAAACAGAGACAATAGCGTAACAATGGCGCCAACTATCAGGCCTCGAGCAACACCGCCCAAGACAAACCCGACCAAAATAACGGCATGTGGCACTGGCGATACCAACAGTTCCTCAATGCTGCGTTGGAATTTTGCACCATAAAAGCTCGACACTACGTTGGCGTAGGAATTGGTGATGATCGCCATCATGATCAACCCCGGCACAATGAACTGCATATAGCTAAAGCCCTGCATGCTGCTGATATTACGACCTACTAAGTTGCCGAAAATAACGAAATACAGCGTCATGGTGATAGCCGGAGGCAGCAGTGTTTGCACCCAAATTCGAGTAAAGCGGCGTATCTCTTTTAAAACGATGGTCTGAAGCGCAACCCAGTTTTCAGGTGAAAGCACGACGCTCATGCTGCACTCCCATGATCTGAGTCTAAATTTTTCTCGACTAAACGCACAAATAACTCCTCTAAGCGGTTGCTTTTATTACGCATACTGCTGACCTGCAGGCCCTGTGTACTGAGCGCAGCAAAGACTTGATTCAACGATTGGCCACGGCGAATATCTACTTCTATAGCCCGCTCGGATGTCTTTCTTAGCTGATAGTCATCGAGCGTGGGCAATGCCAAAACAGGCTCTACCGTGTCTAAGACAAATGTCTCTTGCTGCAACTTGGCTAGCAAAGAACGCATGTCGGTATTTTCGACTACCGTGCCTTTGTCCAATATCGCGATATTGCGACACAGCGACTCTGCCTCTTCAAGGTAATGCGTGGTCAAAATAATCGTCGTGCCTTGCTCATTGAGGCGTGTGAGATACTCCCACATAGATCGCCGCAGCTCGATATCCACACCAGCGGTTGGCTCATCTAAAATCAATAGCTTAGGCTCATGAACTAAAGCTCTTGCAACCATTAATCGGCGCTTCATACCGCCTGACAATGTGCGTGCTTGTTGGTTGCGCTTTTCCCAAAGTCCAAGCTGCTCGAGATACTTTTCGGCCTGCTCATATGCTTTTGTGCGTGGCAAACCGTAATAGCCTGCCTGCGTCGCCAGAATATCGATGACATTCTCAAATTGGCCAAAGTTAAATTCCTGTGGAACCACGCCCAGGTAGCGTTTAGCGGCATTGAGGTCGGTATCAATGTCGTGCCCGAACACAGAGACTTGACCACTCGTCTTCTTCACTAAAGAGCTAATAATACCGATACAGGTCGATTTGCCCGCGCCATTGGGGCCTAGCATCGCAAAAAAATCGCCCGGAGCTACACTTAAGTCAATTCCTTTAAGTGCACAAGCTCCTGATTTATATGTCTTTACGACGGATTTTAGCTGCAGCGCTGCGGTCATATTTGTCTCTCTTCCTATTCAATAAAAAAACTTCATCTTTTTCTGTAACGCACTGAATGCTCACGAGTCTAATTGGCAAGTTGTATAAAACAGCGCGGAAATAATGATGAAGCTCACACAGTATGTACGACACGTTTGCGGGCAGTACCAGCATGACTAATTCTAAAATCGCCGTCATTGGCTCCGGTATTGCCGGCCTAAGCTCAGCATGGCTGCTGTCCAAGCACCATAAGGTCACCGTGTTTGAAGCGGCAGACTACGCAGGCGGTCACAGCAACACGGTAGATATCACGCTCAATGGTATTAGCTACCCAGTAGACACAGGTTTTCTGGTCCACAACGATCGCACCTATCCTAACCTGATTGCCCTATTTAAGCATATTGGACTAGACACTCCAGCTAGCGAAATGTCATTTAGCGTGAAGTTACCACACGTTAATTTAGAGTGGGCTGGCGCCACACTAGCCAGCTTATTTGCGCAGAAGCGCAACCTTTTCAGGCCACGTTTTTGGCGCATGATTCGCGACATTCTAAATTTCAACAAGCGTGCTCACGATCTGCTTGCCAGTGTTGAAGACAGCACAATGACCTTGGGTCAGCTGCTCGACCGTGAAGGCTATAGCAGAGAATTCCGTGACTGGTATTTATTGCCCATGGGTGCCGCTATTTGGTCTAGCCCCATGGATGATATGGCTGACTTTCCCGCCAAGACCTTTATCCAATTCTGCTTAAACCACGGATTGCTGCAAATCAATGATAGGCCGCAGTGGAAAAGCATTCGTGGCGGCTCACGCGTCTATGTGCGTCGCCTCTGCCAAGATATTGAAGCCAATAGTGGTCGCGTGCTGCTCAACACACCAGTGTTAAGCGTGACACGCCATGCCGATGGTGTGCACATCAAAACCGCTGATGGCGTTGAGGTTTTCGATCAAGTCATTATGGCGTGTCACACCGATCAGTCGTTGGCTTTACTCAGCGATGCACAGCCTGAAGAACGCGCTGTATTAGCCGCTGTACGCTATCAACCAAATACAGCGTATTTGCATACCGATGAAAGCCTAATGCCTACTCGCAAAAAAGCGTGGTCGGCGTGGAATTACTATGCAGGTGCTGTGCAAAACGGACAATTTCCAGTAGCCGTAACGTACTGGCTCAATCGCCTACAGCCCCTACCCTTCGATCGCGCCGTGATGGTGACGTTGAACCCACCAAAGCCGCCAAGCTCAAGCGAAACCATTGCCGTCATCAACTATGCCCATCCGCTGTTAGACACCGCTGCTTATGAAGCACAGCAAGCGCTGCCATCGGTACAAGGCTTAGATCGTGTCTATTTTGCCGGCGCCTGGGCAGGCTTTGGCTTTCATGAAGATGGCCTGAAGTCTGGCTTAGCCGTAGCGAATTTGCTGGGTGTGTTTGCACCTTGGCAAAAAGCGAATGGTGCAAAGCTATGAATAAGCACTGGCTATATAAAGGGCGAGTAGGTCACGCCAGAATGGGTGAGAAGCGCAATGCTTTCGTCTACGACGGATTTTTTATCTGCTTCCCACTATCACAGCGAGAGCAGCTGAAGTCGCGTTTCTTCAGTTTGAGTCGCTGGAATCTATTTTCATGGTTTGAGAAAGACCACGGCGATGGCATTGATGCCGAGCGCTGGATTCGCCAGCTCTTTAGTGATCACGGCGCCAATGCCGTCGATGGCGAAATCTATCTGCAAACCATGCCGCGCATCTTCGGCTATGTATTTAATCCAATCAGCTTTTGGTATGGCCACGATAAGCAAGGCCAGCTTCGTGCTGTGCTCTGCGAAGTGCGCAATACCTTTGGCGAACAGCATCGCTACCTATTGCAAGCGCCAGAACAAACCGTCATCACCAACGACACTGCCCTGCATAGCGAAAAAGTCTTTCATGTGTCGCCATTTTATCCGGTTAGCGGCGAGTATCGCTTCCGTTTTAGCGGCAGCAATGGCGATCGCCGAGTCGCCATCGACTATTGGCAATCAGGCGAATTAGCGCTGAAAACCTACGTCAGCGGTGAGGCCTGTGAGCTCAATGACCGTCATTTATTGGCCACCTTGGCACAATTAGGCTGGACCACCGTGATGGTGGTGTGGCGCATTCATTGGCAAGCGCTACGCCTATGGCTGAAAGGCGTGAGCTTTCATCGCAAACCAACTCCTCCTACGCTGGAAACCACACGATGAATATGTCCGCATCCGCCTCAATCGACTTGTCTCGTGCCCCTGCGATGGCGCGTTTACTCATTTCGCTATTTGAGCGCCTGCAAGTCGGCGTGATGACCGTGCAATTTCCTGATGGCTCGCAGCGTCATTATGGCGGCAAGGTCGAAGGCATTAATGCCACTTTAATCATTAACGATTGGAATGCCTGTAGCCAAATTTTACGCGCAGGCGATATTGGTTTGGCAGAGGCGTATCGCGACAAAAAAATCGAGGTGCCCGATATCACCGCCCTACTCTTACTCGCCATGGCCAATGAAGATGCGCTAACACAGGCTTTTTATGGCAGCTTCTTTGGCACGCTGTTTTATAAAATTAAACACTTCCTGGGCAATCGCAATACGCGCAAAGGCAGCAAGAAAAATATTCATGCGCATTACGATCTAGGCAATGATTTCTACAAACTTTGGCTAGATCCCGGCATGACCTACTCCGCAGCCTTGTTTGATGGCGCCGACATCAGCCTTGAGGATGCACAAACCGCGAAATATGAGCACTTATTAGACCAACTCAATGTAAGCACTGGCGATCATATTTTAGAGATTGGCTGTGGTTGGGGTGGCTTTGCTGAGCATGCTGCGCGTACTCGTGGCGTACGCGTCACTGGCATTTCCTTGTCGCAAGAGCAGTTGAAATGGGCATGCGAACGAGTCAAAGGCACCGATATTGAAGGTCTATGCGAGTTCCGCTTTCAAGATTATCGAGATGTTAAAGGCCAATTCGACGCCATTGCCTCTATCGAGATGATTGAAGCTGTTGGCCAAGCTTTTTGGCCCTCATATTTTGGCCAAATTGAAAAGCTGTTGAAGCCAGGTGGCAAAGTCGGCATTCAGGCCATCACCATTGCTAATGAGCGCTTTGATGACTACGCCAGCGGCACCGATTTTATTCAGCAATATATTTTCCCTGGTGGCATGTTGCTGTCGCCCCAGGCTATTGATGAGCAAGCGGCAAAAGCCTCATTGCTAGTTGAGTCTCGCCGTTTCTTTGGTCTCGACTATGCCGAAACGCTACGGCGCTGGCGCGCTGAGTTCGAGATACATCTCGAAGAAATCAGCACACAAGGTTTTGACGAAGCATTTCAACGCATTTGGCGATTCTATTACGCCTATTGCGAGGCTGGATTCGACTCTAGGCGCACCGATGTTTGCCAAGTCGTGATGAGCAAATCGTAAATAACAGCCCTTTTGACTAGTTGGAGTTCGACATGATCGCAGAAGCCATTCGCACACAATCTGACGCAGAAGAAAAGCCTGTGCTCTTGCCAATTAACGCTGTCGAGCGCGAGACTGGCGTATCTAAAGAGTTACTGCGGATGTGGGAGCGACGTTACGGCTTCCCTGCGCCACAGCGCGATGCTCAAGGCGACCGCATTTACCCAATGGAACAAGTCGCTAAATTACGCCTGCTGCGCCGATTAATTGATAACGGCTTTCGTCCCGGCAAAATCATGGCGCATGAAATACCTGAGCTTGAGCGCTTAATGCGAGCACAGAGCAAGGCCAGTCAAGAAATTCCTAAAGATCTTGAGATCGAGCTTTTGCAATCGTTACGTTCGCGTGATCCTCAGCAATTACGCGACTACTTATCGCATCAGCTTATCAAAATGGGCCTGCAAAGCTTTATCCTAGATTTTTTGCAACATGCCAATACTATCGTTGGCGATGCTTGGGTGCGTGGTCAGTTAGAGGTGCATGAAGAGCATTTATTTACTGAGCAAGTGCAGGGCTTGGTTCGTCAAGCTATTGGGAGTTTGCGTGAACCAACACAAGCGCCTCGTATTTTATTAACTACGCCACCAGAAGAAACACATACCTTGGGTATTTTGATGGTCGAAGCGCTGCTGCGTCTCGATAATGTCGATGCCGTTTGTTATGGCGCACAAATGCCCGTGCGAGACATTGCACAAGCGGTGTCACGACACAAAATGAATATCGTTGCTGTCTCATTTAGCGCCTCTTATCCGGCAAGTAATGCGGTGAATTTTCTGGAAGAATTACGCTTCAAGCTGCCGTTGGCAGTAAATATTTGGGGCGGTGGTGCAGCATTGCGCTCGACTCGACGCAGCATTGAGGCCGTTAGTTTTATGCATGACTTATCAGCGATGCGTCAAGCCGTGTTGAGTTGGCGAAGCGTGCATGGCATAAGCTAAATGCAATGAATAGCCTTCATCATCTCGTGTGCTTGCGTAATGATTTACGCATAGCTGATCACCCTGCGCTTTATGCCGCCTGTGCCGATCCAACAGCTCAGGTGACAGTGCTCTACGCCTACACTCCAGAGCAATGGCAGCAGCATGATGTTGCTGCAGTTCGCATTGATTTTGAATGGCGGCAGCTGCAAAGCCTAGCTGCTGAACTCGCTGAGCTAGACATTGCTTTAGTGGTGTTAACCGCAGATGATTACGCTGAGTTCGTGCCTAAGCTGCTCGACTGGTGCCAAGCTCACAACGTTAGCAGTGTATTTGCGCATGAAGCATATGAGATCAATGAGCGCGCGCGAGATGCAGCCCTGCGCACTGGTTTGAGTGAGATAGGCATAGCGGCGCAGTGGTTTCATGACAGCTGCATCATCGCGCCAGGTCGTGTATTAACTGGCGATGGTCGCTTTTACACAGTGTTTACGCCATTTAAGCGTAATTGGTTGATGCAAATCGCCGAACATCCCGTGCGCTTATTGCCAGTGCCAAAAAAACGCACAGCCTGTGCTGTGACCTCTAGCCAAATCTCTACGCGTGCACCAAGCATCAACGTTGCTATCGCCGATGACTTAGTGCAAACACTATGGCCAGTTGGCGAGGCTGAGGCGCATGCGCGACTGGTTCAGTTCATTGAAGAGGATGGCGGCCGCTACCACGCCCAGCGCGACCTCCCTGCTATCAATGGCACCAGTACGTTATCGCCGTATTTAGCCACGGGCATTATCTCCGCTCGGCAATGCCTTTATCTCGCGGAGCAGCACAAACATCATCATGCTGGGCAGCAAGGCTTAGATACTTGGATTAGTGAATTGTGCTGGCGCGATTTCTATAAGCATATTTTGCTCGGTTTTCCTCATGTTTGCCGCCATCAAGCCTTTAAGCGCGACACTGACAAGCTGCCGTGGTCACGTAACAAAGCGCACTTCCAGGCCTGGTGTGAAGGTCGCACAGGCGTTCCTATTGTCGATGCTGCTATGCGCCAACTAAAGGAAACTGGTTGGATGCACAATCGTCTGCGCATGATCACCGCAATGTTTTTGACAAAGGATTTATTTATCGACTGGCGCTTAGGCGAGCGCTATTTCATGCAGCATCTGATCGATGGAGATTTATCAGCTAATAATGGCGGCTGGCAATGGAGCGCCTCCACTGGCAATGATGCCGTGCCCTACTTCCGTATTTTCAACCCGTTTCTGCAGAGCAAAAAATGTGATCCCGATGGCGAGTTTATTCGCCGTTTTGTGCCAGAACTGGCCCATCTCGACGCTAAGCGCATTCATGAGCCGCACGCTAAAGGCATAGATACTCAGCTGAAATACCCTAAGCCTATTGTCGACCATGCGCTTGCACGACTCGACACCTTGGCATATTTCAAGGCGCTTAACGCCGCGAGTGCTAGCTAGCTGCGTTAAGCTGATCGAATAAGGCCTCGAACTCTGCCGTTAGCTTATGTTTAGGTGCACAGCTGATCAGTGGCGCACAGCGCTGATGAGACTCACGCATGATCACCGAGGCCGATAGCGGCGGGTCTAAAATCGGCAAGCCCTCCGCTTTTAACTCAGCAACTAACTGCCGCGGTAGCGCAGCGCGTGGCTGAAACTGATTGATGATAATGCCTTCAACCTTTAATTCTGGGTTGTGATCCTTGCAGGTTTCATCCACATTTTCTAATAAGGTGTAAAGCGCTCGCCGCGAAAAGGCGTCGCAGTCGAACGGAATCAAACAGCGCTCAGCGGCTATCAAGGCCGATAAGGTGTAGAAGTTAAACGCTGGCGGCGTGTCGATGTAAATCGCGTCGTAATTATCAGAAAGCTCTTTCAGTGCGGCAGCGAGCTTGTAAATCTTGTGTTTGCTTTCAAGCAAATGCTCAATTTCACGCAGCTCAGGATTCGATGGAATCAGAAATAACTTGCTGTAATTGGTGGCATGCACAAACTCAGACAGCGGCTTCTCTTTGGCGCGAAACGCTAGAGACTGCGCAAAAAACTGGCCAATGTTTGGCGAGAGCTCTGGCTTGTCACGGCTAAACTCTGCGGCCTCACCAAGCAGATATTGGCTAGCATTGCACTGCGGATCTAAATCAATGATCAGCGTCTTTAAGCCACGCTGAGCGCTAATGGCCGCGAGGTTTACAGTGATGCTCGACTTGCCGACACCACCCTTTTGATTAAATACAACGCGACGCATAGTCATTCCCGCTCAAGCTAAAAACCGGCTCGATGGTAGCAGTGCAGCCGAGCTGATGCGAGATAGTAAACACTCAGCTCGGCGGGAAAAATAAATAACAGGCGTAGATGGCCGTGACCACGCCGGCAAGGTCGGCAAGCAGGCCACACGCTAATGCGCCTCGATCACGCTTAATACCGACAACGCCGTAGTACACCGCCACCACATAGAGGGTGGTTTCACTGGAGCCTTGCACGGTGGCCGCGACCAAGGCGGGGAAGCTATCAACCCCATAGGTTTGCATGGTCTCAAGCATCATGGCGCGTGCGCCACTGCCCGATAATGGCTTGATTAGTGCTGTAGTCAGCGCCGGAATAAAATCTGTCGCCATACCAAGTTGAGCGGCAAGCCAGGCACAGCTCGCTAATGCAGCTTCTAAAGCACCGCTAGCCCGTAGACCCGCAATGGCCACGAGCATGGCTAATAAGTATGGAATCAGGCCAATGGCAGTGTGAAAACCCTCTTTCGCACCATCAATGAACTGATCATAGACCGGCTGCTTGCGCCAATACCCCCACCCTAAAAACATCACGATGAGTGCGATCAACAAGCCATTACCTAAGGCACCTGAGTTTCGGCCCATATCGGCAGGAGCCCATTGCGAGATCCATGTAATCAAACCAGCAAGTGCTAAGGCAAAGCCTGCGGCATAAGCCAGCACCACACGATTAAACAAGCCAATGCGCTGGCTTAAACAATAGGCCGAAACACCAACCAGGGTCGACATGCTGGTGGCCATTAAAATGGGCAAAAATACACTGGCAGGATCGGCGGCGCCCTGTTGCGCACGAAACAGAAATACAGTTACTGGAATCAAGGTGACCGATGAGGCGTTAATCACCAAAAACAAGGCTTGCGCCTTGGTTGCGCGCTCAGGCTCAGGGTTTAGTGTTTGCAGCTCATGCATGGCTTTTAAGCCCAATGGCGTAGCGGCATTATCAAGGCCTAGCACATTGGCAGACAAGTTCATCGTCATCGCACCTAAAGCCGGATGGCCTTTTGGTACTTCTGGCATCAGCCGTGCAAATAATGGCGCTAAACCACGCCCAAGAACCGCAATTAGGCCAGCGTGTTCAGCGACTTTAAATAGCCCTAACCACAGCGTCATTAAACCAATCAGGCCAATGCTGATATCGACACTGACACGTGCGGCATCAAACCACGCCATGACCACTCGAGTACTGATCTCTAAGTCATTGGCGAAAACTGACTGATAGGCAACACAGAGCACTGTGATAAGAAAAAAACTGAGCCACAAACGATTGAGCAAACGAACGCTCCTGCTTAACACATGTCTACTTGAGACATGAAAAAAATGTCATCGCAGCATAGCCTTCACAGCATAAAAATTCAGTAAATCTTCGACTACTTAGTCGACAGCCGCACAGCACGCGGCATTGGCGAGTTTTCCACAGAAACTGTGGATAAGTCTGTTGATATCCTCTCAATGCACGCAGAGGTTGCAGCAATTACCTAAACTTACACAGATTGTTCATTTTTTAACCAATGCATAATTATACATAATTATCAATAACTTAAATTTGTCAACGTTGAAACATATAATATATAGCCCACTATTTTCGAAACTAAGCAGAGCTTTTTAAGCTAGTGCATTTCATCGGACGATAAAATGCACTGCCGTGATGTTTGTCTGACAAAAAAACATTAACGAATAGATAAAATGGCTTTGTTTCGCTCATACAACGAAGGGCCGATACCTTTCACTTCCATGAGCTGTGCAGGATTTTTAAAGCCACCATTCGCTTTACGCCAAGCAATAATGGCCTCAGCTTTTTTCGGGCCAACACCAACTAATTTATCCGTTAACTCCACTGCATTTGCGCTATTCAAATTAAACGTAGCAGCTTTCGATTTTGCCGCTGCCACCGCAGGTTTAATTTTCTCTATAGGTATAGCAGGTGCAGCAGTCACATACGGCGTAACACTGCATGCCACAACGATGGCAGCTGCTGAAAAAGCTTTAGTTAGTGCGGTGAGTGTCATGGGGCGTCCTCCTTGGACTGTTTGGGTACACTCCAAGGTATAGATGCGCCTAAGCTGAATTGCCAAAAAATATGTGAAGATTTGCCACAAATATTTTCACTAGTTCAAAAAAAACCGCTGAAGCTAGGAGCCTCAACGGTTTAGAAACTTTTGTATTTGGTCGGGACGGCAGGATTTGAACCTGCGACCACTTCACCCCCAGCGAAGTGCGCTACCAGGCTGCGCTACGCCCCGACGAAGCACGCATCATACTGAATTTGATTTCGATGTCTAGACTGTCTTAAGCATCTTGGCTCAACAATTGAGCAATTTGCTCTAAATCGTTCAGCATTTCATCAATCGCCTGTTGTAGGGACTGTGATCCTGCGGACACAGCTACGGCCGCTAAGGGCTCACCAGGCATTTTTGCTTGCGCACTTTGAGTGGCTCCCTGCTTAAGCTCTTGCAGCTGAGCACGCGCGCCCTGGATGGTGTAACCCTGAAAATATAATAGCTCGCGAATACGACGAATCAGCTGCACATCTTCGCGCTGATAATAACGACGATTCCCGCGCCGTTTCACTGGTTTGAGTGTAGGAAACTCTTGCTCCCAGTAACGCAGGACGTGGCATTTCACATCACAGAGTTCGCTCACCTCTCCAATGGTCAAGTAACGCTTATTTGGGATTTCCGGCAGCGCAGAATCAGTCGCGGTGATGGACATGCTCATCTACTCGCTGCTTGAGTTTCTGGCCTGGCCTAAAGGTCACCACGCGACGAGCTGAGATCGGAATCTCCTCACCAGTTTTTGGGTTACGACCTGGCCGTTGACGCTTATCACGTAACTCGAAATTGCCAAACCCTGAGAGCTTCACAAATTGGCCATCGACCAGCGCTTGGCTGACCTCTTCAAAAAACTGTTCAACCAATTCTTTGGCTTCACGTTTATTCAGGCCGAGCTCGTCGAACAAGCGATCAACCATATCGGCTTTAGTTAAGGCACCCATCGACGTCTCTCCTGAACGATTTTATCGC
>JBFJJU010000036.1:0-22352 GCA_041612115.1 Perlucidibaca sp. | reverse complement strand
GCTCCAGCTGAAGAAGCTGCCGCTCAGTAATGCGGTGAGGCTTACGCCTCAAGAAAAAGGGGTGCATTATGCACCCCTTTTTTATGCCTGAAATTTGGAGAGACTCATGACTTGCCCTTGCGGTTCCTCACTAGCACTGACCGAGTGCTGCGGCCCTATCATTGCCGGCTCACCCGCGCCTAGCGCTGAAGCCATGATGCGTGCGCGCTACACAGCCTATACGCAGCACAACATTGACTTCATCATGGCCTCTACTCATCCCGATGGCCGCGCCGATAGCGATATCGATGCCATGCGTGCATGGGCTGAAACAGCCGACTGGCAAAGCCTAGAAGTATTACAAGTAGAAGCAGGCACGAACCAAGACCGTAAGGGTCTGGTAGAATTCAAAGCGCACTACCTTATTGGTGGTGTGAAGCATCATCATCACGAAGTCTCGGGCTTTGTTAATTCCGATGCAGGTTGGCAATTTCGCGATGGCGAAGTGCTGCACGCCGGTCCATCCGAAAAGCTCAAGCCCGTGGTCAATGAGTTAAAAATTGGCCGTAACGACCCCTGCCATTGCGGCAGTGGCAAAAAATTTAAGAAATGCCACGGCGCCTAAGCGCTGGCAAAAACGGAGAGATAAAATGAGCCACGACCCAATCGTGATTGTTAACGGCGCCCGCACCCCTATGGGTGGCTTTCAAGGCAGCCTCGGCAGCGTCATCGCCACCGATCTTGGCGCTATTGCCATCCGTGAAGCACTGAGCCGCGCCGGCGTTGCTCCTGAGCTAGTGCAAGAAGTCATCATGGGCTGCGTGTTGCCAGCCGGTCTGAAGCAAGGCCCTGCTCGCCAAGCCGCACTCAATGCTGGCATTCCAGCAGCTGCCGGCGCCACCACCATCAATAAGCTCTGCGGCTCAGGCATGAAAGCCACTATGTTGGCTCATGACTTAATCGCCGCTGGCACCAACGACATCATGGTTTCTGGCGGCATGGAATCGATGAGCAACGCACCGTACATTCTGCCGAAAGCCCGTGGCGGCTACCGCATGGGTCATGGTCAAGTCATGGATCACATGTTCTTAGATGGCTTGGAAGATGCTCGCACTGGCCGCTTAATGGGCTCATTTGCGCAAGACATGGCAAACACCTTAGGCCTAACTCGCGAAGCCATGGATGACTTTGCGATTGAGTCACTGCGCCGCGCCAACGCCGCTATTGCCAATGGCGACTTCAAAGCCGAGATCGTGGCAGTGCCTGTGCAGTCGCGCAAAGGCGAAGTTTTAATCGACACCGACGAGCAACCAGGCAATGCCAAGCCTGAGAAAATTCCTGCCTTAAAAGCAGCTTTTGCTAAAGATGGCACCATCACTGCCGCCAACGCTTCATCGATTTCCGATGGTGCATCTGCTCTCGTGCTGATGAAAGAAAGCAAAGCTGCTGAGCTCGGCTTAAAGCCATTAGCACGCATTGTCGGCCACGCCACACAGTCGCAAGACCCAAGCGAATTCACCATTGCTCCCATTGGCGCAATGAGCAATTTGTTTGCTAAAACTGGCTGGAGCGCTGAGTCCGTCGACCTCTTTGAGATCAACGAAGCCTTTGCTATGGTCACTATGGCCGCGATGATCAAACACAATCTGCCGCATGAAAAAGTCAACGTCTACGGCGGCGCTTGTGCGCTCGGCCATCCCGTTGGCTCAACTGGCTCGCGCATCATCCTGACGCTCATTCACGCGCTCAAACAACACGGTAAAACTCGTGGTGTTGCCGGCCTGTGCATTGGTGGTGGTGAAGCCACTGCCATGGCCATCGAGATTATTTAATCCGACTGAAGCCCTAGTGGATGCGCCCAGCGGTGCATCCACTAGGCAGGATTTCTGCTAGCGTCTACGAGGTCACACTCGGCGTTAGCAGGAAAACTATCTATGCATTTTCTCCGCGTCATCATGCCCTTTCGCTACCTAACTTGGCTCCTCAGCGGCCTAGGCTTTATCGCTTCATTAGTGCTGTTTAGGCTCTATCCTCTCATTGGCACCACACCCGTCTTAGTCCTCGGTGGCCTTACCTTATTGGGCGCGCTAGATTACTTTCAGAAGAAGCAGGCGATTCGCCGAAACTACCCAATATTGGCGCACTTTCGCTTCCTGTTTGAGTCGATACGACCTGAAATCCGCCAGTATTTCCTTGAGTCAGACACAGAGGAAATTCCTTTTTCTCGAGCCCAACGCAACTTGGTTTATCAACGCGCCAAAAACGTCGTCGACAAACGCGCCTATGGCACTATGTCCAATGTTTATGGCGATGATTACGAATGGATTAACCACTCCATCCACACCAAACATATTGAAAACAATGACTTTCGCGTGACCATCGGCGAGGGCAATTGCGCCCAGCCCTACTCACTGTCGCTTTACAACATCTCCGCAATGAGCTTTGGCTCGCTTTCTGCCAACGCTATTTTGGCGCTCAACAAGGGAGCCAAGCTTGGCAACTTTGCCCATGACACTGGCGAAGGCTCGATCAGCCGCTATCATCGCGAGCCTGGCGGTGATTTGATCTGGGAAATTGGCAGTGGCTACTTTGGCTGCCGCCACCCCGATGGCAGCTTTAGCCCCGAGCGCTTTGCCGCAAACGCCACCTCTGCCCAAGTCAAGATGATCGAAATTAAGCTTAGCCAAGGTGCCAAACCCGGCCATGGCGGCATCCTGCCTGCAGCGAAAGTGACTCAAGAAATTGCCGATGCGCGCGGTGTGCCAGTCGGCGAAGACTGCATTTCGCCGTCGAGTCACTCAGCTTTTAATACGCCCATTGAGCTCATGGAGTTTATTGCGCAATTACGTGAGCTTTCAGAGGGTAAGCCGGTTGGTATTAAGCTTTGCATTGGCCATCCTTGGGAGTTTTTTGCCATTTGCAAAGCCATGATCAAAACCAATATCACGCCCGACTATATTGTTATTGATGGCGCTGAAGGCGGCACAGCAGCGGCACCTGCCGAGTTCACCGATCATCTCGGCACACCCATGCATGAGGGCTTAATACTCGCGCACAACACCTTGGTAGGACTGAACTTACGCGGTCGCGTTAAGCTTGGAGCGGCAGGCAAAATCATCTCTGCTTTTGATATTGCTCGCACCTTGGCCTTAGGGGCGGACTGGTGTAACTCTGGTCGTGGCTTTATGTTTGCGCTTGGTTGTCTTATGGCACAAACCTGTCATACCGGACGCTGCCCAACCGGTGTTGCAACACAGAGCTGGCTGCGTCAACGCGCGCTAGACCCTGAAGACAAAGGTAATCGTGTCTACTATTTTCATCAAAATACGCTAAAGGCCTTGGGCGAAATTACTGGCGCAGCTGGCCTAGCTCACCCCAATCTACTCCGTCCACATCATATTGTGCGTCGGGTATCGGTGAATGAAGTTGCGCTAGTGTCGGCATTGGTGCCGTACTTGCAGCCAGGCGAATTACTCAAGCACTGCCCTCAGCATCCGGTCTATCAGTTGTTTTGGAAGATGTCGCAGGCAGAGAGTTTTGACCCGGTCATCACGCCTGCTGAAGTGGCAGAAAAGTCGGCGGCGTTAGTTTAAATACGCGCTGCGTATTTTCCCAAAATGCCCGAGCTAAAACCTCGGGCGATTCCGGCCTTAGCTGGCAAAAAGTATCGAAAACAGCGGGTAAATACGCCGGGCTATTACGTACTCGCTCGCCTACTTTGCGTAAGCGGCCATCGCCATGATGCTCCCGCTGCGGCCAAGGCACCATATCTGGTGCGTCGGTCTCAATGAGCAAATGCGCTAAGGGTATTTGCGTAGCTATCTCGCGTAATTTTCGCGATTGCGGATACGATAGCGGGCCGCCTAGGCCTAAGCTCAGGCCAAGCTCAATATAGGCTAGCGCCTCTGGCACACTGCCAGAAAACGCATGCACAACGCCACCTTGAGAAAACTTCACACGCTTTAGGCTGCGTACAATTTCGGCATGGCAGCGGCGAGCATGAATAATCACAGGCTTGTTGTGCACTTGCGCCAGCATCAGCTGAGCTTCAAAAAAATGCTGCTGCTTACGCCACATTTCAGGTGCGATGAGCTCAGGCAAAAACCGATCGAGGCCTATTTCACCAACTGCGATAAGCTCAGGCGCGCTTATTAGCTGAGCCTCTAAGGCCTGTAAACTCGCTTCCTCATGTTCAGCGATATATATCGGGTGCAGGCCTAGTGCGGGCCATAAGACTGGCTGCTTAGCGTGTGCGCAGAGCGCCATCAACGCTGGCCAACGCGGGGCCGCATATGCAGGCACCACAATGCCCATCACGCCCGCCTCGCTCGCTGCTTGCATCACCTGCTCACGATCACCATCGAACTCAGGCGCATCGAGATGACAGTGACTATCGAGCAGTGGCCAATCCACGCTTAGCGCTCAGGCAAATAGTCTGGCTTCAGCACATCGCGCAGGCGGTCATAGCTAATGGTAATCTTCGGTGTGCCCATGGAGTACGGCGCAATGGCATAAGGATCGTATTGCAAACCCAAGCCTTCAGGCGTTCGCAAAAACATCGAAGTCGACTGAAACGGCCAGCCTTCATAGTTAAGCGGATCATCCTGCTGAGCCACCCATTCACGATGGACACGTCGAGCGATCTGCCAGAACTGAGACTCTTTTTCTGGCAGCAGAATATCGGGTAAAGTCAGCACGCGCTTGCCGGCACGATCGAAGTTAATCGTGCTAATAGTGGTCATGCCGTGAGCACCGCCAGTGTAGCTATAGGCCAGCACTTCGATCACAGAAACATCGCCAAGGCCGGGCAACACACTAACTCGAAAAATCTGCTCCCAAGGTTCTTGGGCCTCCATTGCGTCACGCAAAAAATCTTGCCCTTGTTTGCTCAACGCCGCTTTTGTCGAGAGCCCAGCAGGCGCGTTGACCTGATCTAGTACCACGCTATTTAGCTCAGCATTGCGGGGAAACTCCACCCACTCAACTTCGAAACTGGCGCAACGATCGCCGCAGTCGATACTGTCTTTAAGCGTGAAGCGGATCGGATTAGTTGTTAGCGCCGGAGCAGAGGTGATCGACGGCTTAACCGCCTCAACGACAGGTGCGGGCGCAACCTTTTCAGGCTCAAGAGCTGCCTCAGGCTTACGCTCACAGCTAGCCAAAACTGCAATGGCACAAAATGGCAAAATCAGACGTAACGCTTGCATTAATGCTCTCGAGTAGGCGAAAAAATAATGTCGGGATAACGCTCTTGCATGATCTGCAAGTTCACTCGTGATGGCGCCAAATAGGTTAAATGGCCACCGCCATCAAGCGATAACTGATCGTGTGCTTTTTTCTTAAACTCAGTAAGTTTGCGCTCGTCGCTGCATTGAATCCAGCGCACCGTAGAGACGTTAACCGGCTCATACACGCACTCCACCTTGTATTCCTCTTTCAGGCGAAAAGCGACCACATCAAACTGCAGCACACCAACCGCACCTAGGATTAAATCATTGCTAATCTGCGGCATGAAAACTTGAGTAGCACCCTCTTCTGATAGCTCTTTCAGACCCTTTTGCAGCTGCTTACTTTTCAATGGGTCACGCAGGCGCACGCGACGGAACATCTCCGGTGCGAAGTGTGGAATACCCAAAAACTGCAAGGTTTCACTCTCGGTAAAAGTGTCGCCAATTTGAATAGTGCCGTGATTGTGCAAGCCAATAATATCGCCAGGCCATGCCTCCTCTAAATGCGCACGCTCACCCGCTAAAAAGGTCAGAGCATCGGCTACACGCACTTCTTTGCCTAGGCGAACATGCTGCATTTTCACACCCTTTTCATAGCGCCCAGAACAGATGCGCAAAAAAGCGATGCGATCGCGATGCCTGGGATCCATATTGGCCTGAATCTTAAACACAAAGCCGGAAAAAGTAGGCTCAGTCGGCTCTACAACGCGCTGCGTTGCTTGTCGCGCCAGTGGCGTTGGTGCCCAATCCACGAAGCTCGATAGCACATGATTGACGCCAAAATTACCTAAAGCCGTCCCAAAAAATACAGGCGTTTGTTTGCCTGCGCGAAATAGCTCAAGGTCAAAGCTATGGCTGGCTCCTTGCACTAACTCAAGCATATCGCGCAGCTCAGCGGCTTGGTCGCCAAGTGTTGTATCGGCCTCTGGGTTATTCAAGCCATCGATGCAACGGTCAGGGATAATTTCGTGACCATGGCCTTGGGTATAGAGATAAAAACGATCTTCAACGAGATGATAAACGCCCTTGAAGTCACGACCGGCACCGATAGGCCAGGTGATAGGCGCGCACTGAATGCCAAGCACCGACTCAATCTCATCGAGTAGCTCAATGGGATCGCGAATTTCACGATCGAGCTTGTTCACGAAGGAGACAATAGGTGTGTCGCGTAGACGGCAGACCTCCATCAGCTTAATGGTACGATCCTCAACACCCTTAGCCGCGTCGATGACCATCAGTGCCGAGTCAACCGCAGTCAGCGTGCGATACGTATCTTCAGAGAAGTCTTCGTGGCCCGGCGTGTCGAGCAGATTGATGGTGGCATCGCGATAGGGAAACTGCATCACCGAGGTGGTGATGGAGATGCCGCGCTGCTGTTCCATGGCCATCCAGTCTGAGGTCGCATGGCGGTCAGATTTACGCGACTTCACCGAGCCGGCAACCTGAATGGCTTTGCCCCAGAGCAGCAGCTTTTCAGTAATGGTGGTTTTGCCCGCATCGGGGTGGGAAATGATGGCAAATGTGCGGCGCGAGGCGACCTCGGCGGCCAGCTGTTCGGTAAAGCTCATGGGCGTGTTTTCGCTAGTAAAATCTAGCTACACAGTATACGCCATCAGCACCGCATCCTCACTGCCCTGCGCATCGCGATAATAGTTTCTGCGCAAACCCATCTCGTTAAAACCTAGCGAGTTGTAGAGCGCAATGGCGCCAGCATTAGAGGCGCGCACCTCCAAAAACCAGAGCGAAATGCCTGATGTCATTACCGAGCTCATCAAGTGCAACATGAGCAAGCGGCCATAGCCTTTACCACGCTCTGATGGCGCAATAGCGATATCCAACAAATGCGCTTCGTCGACTATTTTTTGCACGAAGGCATAGCCAAGTAAACGTTCATTTTCGTCACATAGCACAATGCCTCTATGTGCCAACAGCGACTCTTCAAGGCCGCGCATGGGCCATGGACTAGGATGCGAAACTTGCTCAATGGCGAATACTGCCGCTAAATCGGCTGCGCTCATGTCGCGAAAATAGCTTGTCATGGATAAGTTGTTTACACGTCTTAGTGGGGTGCTAAATAGCGCCATGCAGTTTGAGCATGAGCTCACGTTTGCGCAATGGCTCCACGAGCAAAGCTTGGAGACTAGGAAGACTCTGATGCTCGCTAGGCGCGAAAGCACTCAAGCTTTCACCAAAGACAATACAGCTCATGTGTTCAGCATGCTGCGTCTGCAACCAGCCAGCCAAGGCTTCTTGCGCCGCAGCTTCTGTGGCCGCCAAACCAGGTATGGGCCAATGAAATTGCGCAGGTATATTGGGAGCTTGGTACTGCCATTGCTGTGCAGAGCAAATGGCGGCCCACAATCTCGCCTCTGCGCCTTCTAGCGCTGGTTGGTTGTCGAGATCAATCAGCGCGATATGCGTGGTATTAATGGGCACTAGCAGTAGGCTAAATCGCGCGGCTACGAGTTTATTAGACTGAGCAACGGGTGCTGATTGAGACGCTTGTGTCTGCTCCGCGCTTTTTGGAACCAACAGCACAGGCTCAATCGCTCGTGCAGCAGCACTAGGCTGGCCACCGCGTAGTGCTTCGCGAGCAGCAAATGCTGCAGCAGGCAAAGCTGCAGGTATTGAAACGCTTGACGATGAAGCCGTTGTAACAGCAGAAGGCTTGATGTCTGCGGAGGTCGCAGCCAAAGCATGAGCGGCAATAGGCGTTGGGCTTGCCGAGGGCAAAACTGGCTCATCCCATTCCACTGATGCAGCGGCACCCGGCAAGATCGAACGCGCACGTAGCAAATCCACGCCTAAAGCCTGCAAATACGAACGCCGCCTCGGCTCATTGAGCGCCAATGCTGGCACGGCTTAAATGGCCTCGCCCTGCGGATGTGCACGCGATACGCCACCGCGCAGCAAGTTCAGTGCATTCAAATACGCTTTCGCACTAGCAATGACAATGTCGGTATCGGAGCCATGGCCATTAATGATGCGACCGGCCTGACTCAATCGCACCGTTACCTCTCCTTGCGAGTCGGTGCCACTGGTGATGGCATTGACCGAGTACAACTCCAACGATGTGCCCGAGTTCGCCACCGCCTCGATAGCACGGAACGTGGCATCGACTGGGCCTGAGCCTATGGCCGTTACCACTTTATCAAGGCCTGCCACATTCAAAGTCAGCTGCGCCTCAGGCTTGGTGCCCGTTTTCGAAGTCACTTCTAGGCTCACTAATTTAAATAATTCTTCAGCATTGGGCTGAGCATCGCTAACTAAGGCATGAATATCTTCATCGAAGATTTCATACTTCTTATCGGCCAATTCTTTAAAGCGCACGAACAGCTGGTTGAGCGAATTATCGCTGCCCACAGGAATACCTAGCTCATCGAGGCGAGCACGAAAGGCTGCACGGCCTGAGTGCTTGCCGAGGACCATTTTATTGGCGCCCCAGCCGACATCTTCGGCACGCATAATCTCGTAAGTTTCACGATGCTTGAGCACGCCATCTTGGTGGATGCCAGACTCATGCGCAAAAGCATTAGCGCCGACAATGGCTTTGTTAGGCTGCACTGGAAAGCCGGTAATGCTCGACACCAAGCGCGAAGTCGGCACGATTTCTGGCGTCCAAATAGACGTTTCAACCTGGAATAAATCAGGGCGTGTTTTCACCGCCATCACGATCTCTTCCAAAGCAGCATTACCTGCGCGCTCGCCGAGGCCGTTAATCGTGCACTCCACTTGGCGAGCGCCCTGCAACACTGCCGACAACGAATTGGCCACGGCCAAACCTAAATCATTATGGCAGTGCACCGAGAATATGGCTTTGTCGGCGTTGGGAATGCGCAGCAGCAATTGGCCAATAGTATCGCCAAATTGACCAGGAATGGCATAGCCAACAGTGTCAGGAATATTGATCGTGCGCGCACCGGCATCAATAGCGGCTTCAATAATGCGGCAGAGAAAATCGATTTCGGAGCGGCCGGCGTCTTCGCAAGAAAACTCGACATCTTCAACCAAATTACGCGCGTACTTCACCGCGCGCACAGCGCTTTCCAGCACTTGCTCAGGCTCTTGGCGCAACTTGTATTTCATGTGGATGGGCGAGGTCGCGATGAAAGTGTGGATACGCGAAGCATTGGCTGGCTTGAGCGCTTCAGCGGCGCGATCAATATCTTCTGCACGGGCACGCGACAATGAACAAATACGCGAGTCTTTCACTGCCGCCGCCACTGCGCGCACGGCCTCAAAGTCGCCCTGCGAGGCAATCGCAAAGCCCGCCTCAATGACATCGACTTTCATGCGCTCCAGCGCTTTCCCGATGCGCACCTTCTCTTCGAGCGTCATCGAAGCGCCGGGACTTTGCTCGCCATCGCGCATGGTGGTGTCGAAAATCACTAATTTATCTTTGCTCATCACTTCACATCCATTTTGAAAGGCCCGCCAAGCTCAGCCAGCGCACGTAATCATGAGATAGTGAACGATCAGCAATCGGTTCTCAATAAACTATTTCTCAACTTGCTCATCGAGGCACGAGCGAGCGAATCGAGATCGCTCGCTAAGCCATTAGAAAATTAGAGTTTTTTGTTAAACTGCAGGCCCAGTATGTGCGCATGACTGTCGTAGAAGCGGCCACGAAAAGTGCCACCGTCGGCGGTACATTCACTCGCACCCTGTGCTGCTGAACCTTCGTAATAGGTGCCGGTGCAACGCTCATGATAATTCGAGATGCCCGGCATGATGTACATATAGCTGTAGGCGAAATCGATGGAAGTATTTTTATCAACTTCGTAGCCAAAACCTACCGAGGTCATCCAACGATCATTATCCGCAAGGCCAGGGTGACGCCCCGCTGGCCCAGAAATGGGGGTTTGGTCAAACTGAAGGCCGGTGCGCAGTGTGAGCTTATCGTTCCAGTGATAATTAAAGCCGACTGCCGCAGTAAACGAGTCGCGCCAATTTTGCGCCAGCACGACCGGCCCTTGTTTAGTATCGGTTGTTTGATTAATGAGCTCGACACTCAAGTTTTCAACCACCGAGGATTTATTAAAGGTGTAGCTCATCATCATATCTAAGCGATCGTTTAGCTCAGTAAAAAAACCAATATTCAGCTTAGATGGAATAGTGAAAACCAATCGTGCGTCGACATCGGGACGATAGTACTGGCCCAGAAATGCCGGCAAGTCACCAGTCACCACATTACCTAATTGGCTTGCCCGCAGGTCAGAGAAATCCCAGTCTAGCTCGCCATTCATACGCACATCCGATGCCGAGCGATAGGAAACACTCAATCGTGACTTGTCGCTCATTTGGTACATATAGCCCAAGTTCCAGCCATAGCCCAAGCCGTACACTTCGACGGTTGCGGATGACGTACTCGTTGGATCGGTGAGACTAGCGTTACTCAATGCTGGAAGCAGCACATCATTAAATTGCCCAAGTGTTGGTACGCCACCACCAGCAAATAACGGGATAAGCAAATCCTTCACTCCCGCTGGCACGAACTGAGCAATACCCTCTAACAATGGCGCTAGCTCGTCGACAGGCAATGGGCTACCAAGGTCCCCGTTTAGCTTTTCAATCAAGCCCTTATTATTGTTAATGATGGACTTGAATAAATACGGTGCAATTTTATTGACATCAATTGGCTTTTTGAACTTTGCATGCCCAAGTATTGCTGACACGCCAAAACCAATGCTGTGCTTATCGTCAAAACGAATCGACATAGACGGGTTGATATTGATGGTCTCAATCGCAACGCTGTCGATAAAGTAACGACCGAACCAATCACTTTTATAGTTCAAGTTACCGCCGCCAGGCGAAAAAACACCAATGCCTAAACTAATCGTGTCGTTGTACGGCGTGGTCGCAAAAAGAGCGCCTACCGGCAGTACCGCCGGAAAAATACCACCGGGCTGAGGCTTAACCGCAGGCATAGCGGGGTTAGGGTTTGCTGCACTCATGCAATCGTACTTACTGCAGTCCGCCGTAGGGCCGATGTCTGGTGCTTGACCCATGTCTTGCGCACGCGTCGTGCCTTTGTCCTCTACTTTGGTCGAGGCGGCAATCAGCGCAAAAGGCTGAGACACATGGGTGCCGCGCAAGCGTGCCATGCCTGCTGGGTTGTAAAACAGTACCGAGGCGTCATTGGCCTCGGCCGAGTTAGCATTCGATGTGCCTTGGCTACTCACCGCAATGACTGGCACCTCGGCGCCTGCGGACCATGCGAGCGTTGGAGCAGCTAACGCTAATGGTAAAAATACTCCACCGAATACGCGATAATGAAAGCTCATCATGCTCACCTTTGATTTTCTTATTGTTATTATTTTTTAAAAAACTAACCGTGCTTCTCAGCAAGCAAACGAACTTGACGACTCAGCAAGCGCATAACCAGTTCATAAGGCAGCGAAAACTTGCGCTGGAACCAATGCCCTACACGAATATCCAGCGAGGTAAAAACCATATAGCGATTATGTTTAATGCCTTTCAAAATGGCTTCTGCGGCTTTCTCGGGCGTCACTGCATGACGTTGAAAACGTTTCACTGTTGCCTGAACTTCTGGCTTATTTCGATCCACGCCCACGATGTTGACGGAGCCAACCAAGGGCGTGTTGACTGCACCAGGGCAAACCAAGCTAACGCCAATGCCATGCTGTGCTAGGTCAAAACGTAGCACCTCAGAAATGCCGCGCACGCCAAATTTGCTCGCGCTATACGCCGCATGCCACGGCAAGCCAAACAGCCCCGCCGCCGATGAGACATTAACAATATGACCGCCGCGCCCGGTCTCAATCATTTTCGGCACAAAGCTCTCTAAAATATGGATAGGGCCCATCAAGTTAATCTCGATGACTTGCCGCCAATGCTCATGCTGCAAGCGGTCGATACTGCCCCAGATGGAAATGCCGGCAATATTCATCAACACATCCATGCTGCCGTGCACACTGTGAATATCGCGCGCAAAAGCGCACACAGCCTCATAGTCAGCAATATCAAATGCCTGGTATGACGCAACCTGCCCACCTTTAGCGCGAATCTCAGCGACCACACTCTCTAGCTGATCGGCGCGTACATCGGTTAAATAAAGCTCCGCTCCCGCATTGGCAGCCGCCAATGCGGTAGCCCTGCCGATACCACTAGCAGCGCCCGTAATTAAACATTTTTTATCTTGCAGACTAGACAGCTTCATGACCGATAAATTCCTACTGACAACGGATGACTGCCAATTATCTTGCCCGTGCACGCGCTATTTACGCGTAGCTTATTAGGCCAAAAAATGCATCCAAATGAGCCAGCACTATTTTCACCCTCGGCTTATGGCAAGATCAGGCATGGAAATCAGCAAGCGCTAAAACTAATGGAGCAAAGGCATGTCCACTGCGCTAGAAGAACCGGCTAGAGGCTGGATATCTGCTCGCCACATACAACACCTCGTGGCCTCGGGCGATAACGCTGGGCTGCCCATCGACCTATTGCTAGAAGAGGCTGGTCTCGCGCGTAAAGACTTTGCAAATGTCGATGACCACATCTCAGTGGCGACACTTGAGCGCTTATTAGAGGTGTCGGCGCATTACTTCTCCGACCCCATCCTTGGCCTACATGTTGCGCAGGAAATTCAACCAGCTACCTTCGGCATGCTCGGCTATATTGCTCAGGCCTGCCCACGCTTCTCCGATGTGTTAGCGGCCATCACGCGTTACAACGGCTTACTCAGTGACATTGGTGACGCGTCTATTAGCTTTGCCCCAGGCACCGTGCATTTGCAGTGGGAATGCCTTGCTGGCGGCCCATTATTTCGCCGTCATGTCAGCGAATATATTTTGGGCGCATTTGTGGTGCTCGCGCGACTACTCATCCCAGAGCAGAGGTCACTTTTTTCAGCCATTCATTTTCGTCATGAAGCACCGACACAAGCCCGTCAGCTACTGGACTACCAAACATTCTTTCAATGCCCCGTATATTTCAGCGCACCGCGAGCAGCAGTCATCATGCCCGCTGCTATTTTGAAAGCTCCGCTCCGCCATGGCGATGCCTTCATGAAGGAGATGCTTGAGCGCCATGCCTTGCAGCAGCTTGAGCAACGTAGCAAAGAGCACTCGATTGAAGAGGCTGTGTGCCAACTTATGCTGGCCATGCTGCACGACCGCTTGCCAGACAAAGAGCAGATTGCCGCACAACTCGGCATGAGTAGCCGCAGCCTACATCGCAAGCTACAAAAAACTGGCACCACCTATAGCGAACTGCTCGATCGCGTCAGGCTAAAAGTGGCGCATGAGCAGCTCGACTCAGGAAAAATAGCACTCACTGAGGTCGCCGAAGCGCTAGGTTTTAGTACACGACAAGCATTTATGCGTTGGTTTAAAGGCCAGACGGGAGAGACCACGAGTAGCTATCGCGAGCGCCAACACACGCCAACCAAGGAGTAATTTTCATGCCTAATGACTTCCTGCAGCCACCACAGGGTTGGCTCACACCTGCTCAGGCACGCCTGCATGCACCAGTGCCAGCCCAACGTGGATTAGTATTTCGCACCATTTCTAAGCTTTCAGCACTGTTTGGTCGCCAGCAAGTGCCAGATATTTTCACCGTCATGCACATAAACCCAAGCCTATTTTGGCCTTGGCTATTATTTGCTTCGCGCCTAATGCCTTTTGGCCGCTTAAGCGGGCGTGAGCGCGAAATGGTCATTTTACGCACGGCATGGAACTGCCGTAGTCGCTATGAATGGGGCCAGCATGTGGAGCTCGCCTTACGAGCAGGCGTTAGTGATGACGATATTGTGCGGCTCACAGGTGAGCCAAGCGCTGTGCCTGAGCTTCGTGTGCAAGCACTTATGCAGGCCTGCAACGAGCTGTGTGCAAACAATCACCTATCCGATGCTACATGGGGCTTACTCGCCGAGCATTATGATGAGAAACGATTAATTGAAATCATGTTGCTAATTGGCCATTACCGCATGATTGCCGGCTTTCTAAATGCTAGCGGCCTTGCTTTAGAGCCTAATATTGAGGCGACCCTGCAGGCTTTCTACGCACGTGTGGCCACTTAATTGCAGCTAATGCATTGATCTACAAGGCTTGGTTACTGCCACGGCGACCCAGCCAAAACCCGACATTCGTTCGTGCGTTTTTTCGCCAAAAATCTGACACATTTTGACCATAATCTACGCAATCATTGCTAGTCTGCGCGCCTGATTTTTGTACTTTATAGGTTTCGCCTTTATGCCATTCGTTTCAAAGCAGCTGCCAACGCCCTGCATCACCTACCCAACGCAGCCTACACTCCCGCACGACGTAGCGGCGATGCACGAGCGTCTCAGCCAAAAGACTAAAGAATCACAAGCTGAGTTAGCTACCGCATTAATCCAAAGCGCCGCTGCAGAGCTCATCGACACCTTTTTTGCTGACCTGCTCAACAAACTGGTGGCAGCAGATGAGACCGAGCATAGCTATCGCGAAGCCCGTGCTGTAGTTCGCGACATTAATGAAAAATTAACGCATTACTTGGGTTGGGCATCGAGCTTTTTTAGCAACGATCGCATCCGTCCAGCGGTCGCGCACTATCACAGCATGATGTATATGCTGCCCGAGGCCGATGGCCTGCGTAGCCATATCGCATTTAGCTGCTCTAGCGACTTAGCGCAACGCATCGATGTCATGCTGCCGGCTTTGCACAATGGCCAAGCTAGCAATGCGCACGACGCCATTGAGGCGTTAATTGAAGTGATTGATGCCGCTATGCATGCGCTACTAATCACGCCGAAAAAGCTGATGAAATTTAATTTCGTCGTGGATAAGACCCTGAATGGCGTCATCTCACTAACGCAAACGGTGGCCTTTCGAAGCTTGCGAAAACTCGCGGCGCATGTCCCCGCCAAACATCAACCCATCCTTGCCGCGCACCTTCAGCGCGTGGTTTGCCTAGATGCGGTCGCTCAAGTCGCCTAAAGCACACTCCCTGCACCACGCGTACTGCACGTGCAGGGAGACTCACGCGACACTAAGGCCTCACCAGTATTAGGTCTTTTTAGCGTAAAAGAACTGTTCTAGATGATCCGCTGCCATCGAAAAATGCTCTGGCGGCAGCTGAGTGCCGAGCTTTCTAAAGCTGCGATAAGCCAATGCCATGGTCACGGAAATCACGCCATTCAGGGTCTTATCCACGACGAAATTGAACCTCATGCGCTGTTTGGGGACGAACAATAAAGGCTGCAATGCCTCATCGATGACACGAATTAGCACCTCCACTCCAGGTCGTAAGTCTGTCGTCGCTGGGTTGCGCAAATTCGCAAGCGATGCTGCCGAATCACGCGCTAATGCCTCGCTAATGCCGAAGCATAAGTGCGCATGTGGGCCATCGGCTGTAGGCATACGCACAATCAGCGTTTGATAATGCGCCACCACTGGTGCTAAACGCTCATTGCTAAAAAAGCCGGTAATCCAGCCTAAGTAATGCCGAGTCTTACCCTTGATGTCTTCAATAACTTCATGCGCTTCGCGAAAGCCCTCATCGCCGCTTTCATCCAGCATTTGCTTGATGATATTGCCGAAAAAGGCATCGATAATGTCGCAAGAAGCATCAGTGATCAGCCGACCGGCGAGCTTCGCTTGCGAGTTTTTACTGCCGCGCTGCAAGTGATCATTAAGCACGGCAATTTCATCTGGTAGCGTGTCGCTAACACGGCAAGCAATATACGGTGGCGTAGGCATATTTACTGAGTCCTATCAAATAACTACAGACAAAAAAAAGCCCAGCTAAGCTGGGCTTTTTAACACAACTTACAGCAGCTTACATCATGCCGCCCATACCACCCATGCCGCCCATATCAGGCATTGCTGGGCCAGACGACTTGTCTTCTGGCGCATCTGTGATCATGCACTCAGTGGTCAACATCAAGGCAGCAATCGACGCCGCATGCTCAAGCGCAGAGCGCGTAACTTTTGCAGGATCCAAAATGCCCATGGCCAGCATATCGCTATACTCACCGGATGCGGCGTTGTAACCGTAGTTACCTGTGCCTTCTTTCACTTTGTTGAGAACAACAGAGGCTTCTTCGCCAGCATTGGTGACGATTTGGCGCAATGGAGCTTCCATAGCGCGACGCAAAATGTTGATACCTGCATTTTGGTCTTCGTTATCACCACGTAGGCTATCCAATGCAGCAACTGCGCGAACCAAGGCAACACCACCACCAGCAACCACACCTTCTTCAACGGCGGCACGAGTTGCGTGCAGCGCGTCATCCACGCGGTCTTTCTTCTCTTTCATTTCAATTTCAGTGGCAGCGCCGACTTTGATCACAGCAACACCGCCAGCCAATTTGGCCACGCGTTCTTGCAGTTTTTCTTTGTCATAGTCGGATGTTGCTTCTTCGATTTGCATGCGGATTTGCTTCACGCGCGCATCGATTTCTTCAGCCTGACCAGCGCCATCGATGATGATGGTGTTTTCTTTCGATACGACAACTTTCTTCGCCGAACCCAAATCATTGATCGTGGCATTTTCCAAGCTCAGACCAATCTCTTCCGAAATCACCGTGCCGGCAGTCAATGTTGCGATGTCTTGCAACATGGCTTTACGACGATCGCCAAAGCCCGGTGCTTTCACTGCGCAAACTTTCACGATGCCGCGCATCGAGTTCACGACCAACGTAGCTAGCGCTTCGCCTTCAACATCCTCAGCAATCAGCAGCAATGGTTTGCCTGACTTAGCCACGGCCTCCAACACTGGAATCAATTCGCGGATATTGGAGATTTTCTTGTCGACCAAGAGAATGAATGGGCTGTCGAGCTCAGCTGTCATCGTGTCTTGTTTGTTGGAGAAGTACGGGCTGACATAACCACGGTCAAACTGCATACCTTCAACCACTTCCAGCGTGTCTTCGAAGCCAGAGCCTTCCTCAACGGTGATCACGCCTTCTTTACCAACGCGCTCCATGGCTTGAGCAATCAAATCGCCAATGGTGGTGTCGGAGTTAGCAGAGATCGAGCCGACTTGGGCAATCGCTTTAGTGTCGGTGCAAGGAGTTGAGATGTTTTTGATCTCGGCCACAGCAGCGCGCACGGCTTTATCGATACCGCGCTTCAAATCCATTGGATTCATGCCAGCAGCAACGGCTTTCAAGCCTTCGTTCAAAATGCTTTGTGCCAACACAGTAGCCGTCGTGGTGCCATCGCCAGCGATATCCGCTGTTTTCGAGGCCACTTCTTTTACGAGCTGAGCGCCCATGTTTTCAAATTTATCTTTAAGTTCGATTTCTTTAGCAACCGACACGCCATCTTTGGTGATGTGCGGCGCACCGAACGATTTATCGATAACGACGTTGCGACCTTTAGGGCCTAGCGTCACTTTTACGGCATCAGCGAGAATGTTTACGCCAGCAATCATGCGAGCGCGAGCGGAATCACCAAACTTTACTTCTTTAGCAGCCATGAGTAGTACTCTCCAAAATTAGTTAAATGAATTAGCCCAGAACAGCGAAAATCTCTGACTCTTTCATGATCATCAGCTCATCGCCGTCGATCTTTACGGTGCTGCCGGCATATTGGCCAAACAGCACTTTGTCGCCCACTTTCACATCCAGTGGACGCACTTCGCCATTTTCTTTAATGGTGCCGTTGCCAACTGCAAGCACTTCACCTTGTGATGGTTTTTCAGCAGCTGAACCTGGCAGCAAGATGCCACCGGCAGTTTTGGTTTCTTCTTCAACGCGGCGAATCACAACGCGGTCATGCAAAGGACGAATGTTCATAAAACCTCCAGGTTTTGGCGTGAAATAAATGCTCTTGCGAGCGGATATAAATCTGTGACGCATATAAATGCGGCCTTGTTGTCATAAGTGGGGGCTGCACGCCACGCTTCAAGGGTAAGAATGAAAAATTTTGCAGCAAATATCGCCGATCACTGATTGAGTCGTTAGAGTGTTGGCAAACATCGTTCGACTACGCTAGGCGAACGCTTATTCAATACCTACACAGCAGTGCAACCAGCCCATGACAAACACCAATAAAACATCTCTACTCACCGCCTTTGGCCTGCCCGCTGCACGCACCATGTTTCTCTTCGGCTTTGCATCAGGACTACCCTTTCTCCTTGTCGGCGGCACGCTCTCGGTTTGGCTCAAAGACAGCGGCGTATCCCTAGAAAGCATCGGCCTCATCAGCCTCGCCAGCCTTGCCTATGCCTTTAAGTTTGTTTGGGCGCCACTCGTCGATCGCTGGCAGCTACCCGTTCTACATACGCTCGGCCGTCGCCGTGGCTGGCTGGTATTTGCTCAAGCCTTACTGGCACTGTGTTTACTCATGATGAGCCTACTCACACCAAGCGGAGGGCTTGCGCTATTTGTCGGCCTGACCGTGCTCGCCGGCTGGGCAGGTGCAACTCAAGATGTGGTGGTTGATGCTTACCGTATCGAAATAGCGCCAATAGATATGCAAGGCGCACTGGCAGCAACTTACACACTGGGCTATCGCATCGCGCTACTTATTTCAGGTGCTGCCGCTTTGCTTATGGCCGACCACTTACCTTGGTCACTGATTTATCAAGCCATGGCAGCGATTGTTGTTATTACCATCATCGTTACGCTGCTCTCGCCCGAGCCGAATGTTGAAATTGAGGCCATAACTGACGATCAGCCATTATTACAGTCTCTAGCAAGCAGCATCGTTGGGCCATTTCGTGATTTCTTCTCGCGCTATGGCGGCTCGCTTGGTTGGGGCTTACTGCTGTTTATTGGTCTATTTAAAGTCTCGGACCAAATGCTCGGCGTGATGGCCTTGCCGTTTTATCTCGATGTCGGCTTTACAAAAACGGAGATCGCAGGCGTCTCTAAACTTTTTGGGGTTTGGGTTGGCATCGCTGGTGCATTTTTAGGCGGCGCTGCCGTGGTGCGATATGGCGCACACCGTATGCTGCTTGTGGCGATTTTACTCGGTGCAGCCAGCAATTTGCTCTATGTCGTGCTCGCCCTCTTTCCCGGCAATGTCCCCGTATTTGTTGCTGTTATTTGCGGCGAGAATCTATCGGGAGGCTTTTTAGGCTCAGTTGCTGTGGCGTGGCTTTCGGCCTTGGTCAGCCGTGAATATACCGCCAGCCAATACGCCTTATTTAGCTCATTGGTCGCGCTACCGGGCAAGCTCATTGGCGGTGCATCGGGCTTTATGGTCGCCGGCATGGGCTACTCAGGCTTCTTCATTTTCTCCACAGCCGCTGGCGTGCCTGCTTTGCTTCTGTATTTATGGCTAACCCGAAAATTACCTTCCGTCGCACAGACGAAAGTCGACTAATTGTGGCGCCTAAAAAGTAGGCACTTGGGATCGAGCGGTATAAAAATGACGATGAGAGGTCATTTCACTTTGTAAAGTTCGGCGTACCATCACAAAAGTGCAACAAAATATTGCATGAGCTGCAACAGAATGGATCCGCAGCAAAGTCTAGTCTTCAAACGGTCCATTCGATCCGACATAAAATAAGGATATCTATAATGAAAATTAAATCTCTAGCTCTAGCAGTGGTTGCTGCCGCAGGCGCATCAACAGCCTTTGCCGGCGGCTTTACGCTCAGTGAACAAAGTGTTTCTTCCATGGGTACTGCTAATGCCGGCCGTACTTCTAATGCAGTTGATGCCTCAGTGGTATTCAACAACCCAGCCGCCATGGGCGAGCTGAAAAAAGCGCAATTTACGCAAGCTGTGGCGTTTATTGATGCTAAGACTAAGATTAAAAATGTTAATGCTCCACTTGGTGGCACAAATGATGGCGATATCGTTCCACACACCTTTATTCCATCAGGCTACTTTACTTCGGGTGATCAAGGTGGCTGGGCATGGGGTATTGGTGCATATGGTAGCTATGGTCTGAAAACCAACAATGAGGCGACATTTGCTGGGCGCCACTTAGGTGACAAGAGTTCGGTTCAAGTTATAACTATTCAGCCTGCATTTAGCTATCAACTAAATGACAACGTCAGTGTTGGTTTTGGCCCTACCTTCAATAAGGTAGATGCTTTACTTACCAAGGATGTCTCTGGACTTCCAAATATTGGTGGGGGTCTTCCTGGAACCGTGCTGGGCAAAAACTCTCTCGAAGGCGACGACATAGGATACGGTTATAACTTCGGTATTCACGCTAAGCTAGATGACGCCACCTCTGTCGGCGTGGTTTATCGCTCAAAAGTGAAATACAAAATCGATGACGGCACCTTGACAACTACAGGCACTGGCGCTCCGATTGGACCGGGCGGGGCATTAATTGGGGCTGCCGGAGCATACGCTGCTAGCACCAGTCTAACCACACCAGAAAGTGTTGAGTTCTCTGCGACACATATGCTCAACTCTAAAAACTCTATCCACGCAGGCGCAACTTGGACTCGTTGGAGCCGCTTCCAAGAACTATCTGTTAATACTAATCATCCTATCGTTGGCACAACGGTTGAAACCTTTGAGTGGAAAGACAGCATGGGTTATGCCGTTGGCCTAACACATGCGCACGACGACAAGCTCACTTTGCGCGCTGGTTTAGCGTATGACAACACGCCAGTTGCTCCAGAACATCGCAGCGTGCGTTTACCAAGCGCCGACCGATACATCGTGAGCTTAGGCGCTGGTTACAAAGTCAGTCCAACCCAAACTATCGATGCATCCTATAGCTATCTTCAAGAAGAGACTGCTGAGGTTCGTCAAGCAGCATCGGCCTACTCAGCCGACTACCGCAACCGCGCTAGCGTTTACGGCCTGCAGTTCACTCAGCAGTTCTAAGCCTAGCCAGTTATATGCATCGCGGTTAATCCACGATGCATTGGTCTAAAAAAGCCCGACTTTGGTCGGGCTTTTTGCTTTCTCGGCTACTGTCCTCTGGTCATCAACTTCATGGCTTGCAATACTTAGTGACCATTCAGTTCTAATAACAAAAGACAGCGGCAATCACACGCCGCGCCGATCGGAGCCACTATGAAAGGCCAAATGCAGCAGACGCCATTATCGATTTCCAGCCTCATCGACTTTGCTGAACGCTTCCACCCTGATGCCGAAATTGTCAGCCGCCGCGTAGAGGGCGACATTCATCGCAGCTCATTTGGCGAGTGTGCACAGCGTGCACGCCAAATAGCCAATGCCCTCGATGAGCTAAGCATTGCGCAAGGCAGCCGTGTTGGCACATTGGCATGGAACGGTTATCGCCATATGGAGCTTTACTACGGCGTCTCAGGCAGTGGCCGCGTGCTACACACCATCAACCCACGCCTGCATCCCGAGCAAGTCGCCTACATCGTCAATCATGCCGAAGACGAAGCCGTTTGCTTCGACATGACATTCTTACCCATTATTAAAGGCATCGCAGCGCACTGCCCTGGCGTAAAAGCTTGGATCGCCCTCTGCGATGCCGACGCACTGCCCAGCGATACTGGCCTGAGCAATTTAATCAGCTATGAGGCGTGGATTGGCAAGCATTCCAGCAGCTACACATGGCCCGTGCTCGATGAAAACGATGCTTCTTGCCTGTGCTACACAAGTGGTACCACCGGCAATCCTAAAGGCGTGCTTTATAGCCATCGCTCCACCGTACTGCACGCCTATGCAGGCGCCCTACCAGACGCGCTCAATCTCTCATCACGAGATGTGGTACTGCCGGTCGTACCCATGTTTCACGTTAACGCCTGGGGCATTCCGTTCGCCGCCGCCGCTGTTGGCTGCAAGCTAGTCTTCCCCGGCCCAGCCATGGACGGTAAATCCATCCATGACCTCCTCGAATCAGAAGAGGTAACTTTTGCCGCCGGCGTGCCCACTGTTTGGCAAATGCTGCTGTCGTATATGGCCGATGCCAAAGTCGGCTTTAGCACTTTGCGCCGTACCGTAGTCGGTGGCTCCGCCTGCCCGCCAGCCATGATCAAACGCTTTCGTGATGTCTACGATGTCACCGTGCTACACGCCTGGGGCATGACCGAAATGTCGCCGTTGGGCACCGTCTGCTCACTGCGCAAAAACCATCTGAAGCTCTCTCCCGACGAGCAACTAAAGATCCTTTGCACGCAAGGCCGCCCCGTATTTGGTGTGGACTTAAAAATTGTCGATGATGAAGGTAATGCCCTGCCACACGACGGTAAAGCGCAAGGCGAGCTATTAGTGCGCGGCCCATGGATTATCCAAAGCTATTTCAAAGG
>JBFJJU010000035.1:0-22887 GCA_041612115.1 Perlucidibaca sp. | reverse complement strand
GTGAACCACCTGATCCCATCTCGAACTCAGTAGTGAAACCGGTCAGCGCCGATGATAGTGTGGCAGTAGCCATGTGAAAGTAGGTCATTGCCAGGCACCTAATGCAACAGCCCTCGTCAGAAATGACGGGGGCTTTTTGCTATCTGAGACTTGGTAAGCACCGACAATCTCATGCTGTGGTTGACCCATGGGAGGGCGTGGTAATCTCATGGCATCGCCATGTGTGGCATGGAAAATGATGAAAAATCAACTAGATCCGACTATAGCGCCTGGCATATACCAACACTATAAAGGGCTGTATTACCAAGTGCTTGACCTAGTACGGCATTCAGAGACTGAGGAGTGGATGGTGTATTACCGAACCTGCTACGGTGATTGGGGCCGTTGGGTTCGGCCTTACGACATGTTTGTTGAAAGGATCGTAATTTCCGGAGTTGAGCAGCAGCGTTTTACTTATAGTGCGGCTACATTGCGCGAGTTGGGCTTGCATGAGCCTACTGCTTAATCTGTGGCTCATGCATGCGTATGCGCAAGGCGATAGCCATGGATTAAACGATGACTTAGTTCTGTTCGATCAAGCGCATAGATAGGTCGATTGCGCGAATATCCTTAGTGATTGTGCCTAAGGAAATATAGTCGACACCTGTTTCAGCAATACCACGAATAGTTTCTTTGTTTACATTGCCAGAGGCTTCTAGTGGGATGGCCCCTGCGGCTAATTGAACGGCCGTGCGCATATCTTCCAAAGTAAAATTATCGAGCATGATGCGATCTGCTTTTGCCGCGATAGCAAGCGCTAGCTCATCAAGACTTTCTACCTCAACCTCAACTAACCGATCACTGGCATAGGCACGCGCAGCGCTAATTGCGGCTGCAATTGAGCCGGCGGCCATGATGTGATTTTCTTTAATCAAAAAGGCATCATAGAGACCCAGGCGATGATTCATGCCACCACCAACGCGGACCGCATATTTTTGCGCAATTCGCAGGCCAGGTAATGTCTTTCGCGTGTCAAGAAGGCGAGCCTTCGTGCCTGCTAGCATTTGTACCAAAGCATGCGTGTGCGTGGCTGTGGCAGACAACGTTTGCAGGAAATTTAACGCAGCGCGCTCGGCAGTTAGTAAGCTGCGCGCG
The DNA here is from genome assembly GCA_041612115.1 of Perlucidibaca sp. Taxonomy (GTDB): domain Bacteria; phylum Pseudomonadota; class Gammaproteobacteria; order Pseudomonadales; family Moraxellaceae; genus Perlucidibaca. The sequence continues at coordinate 21,753 of JBFJJU010000035.1, read as the reverse complement.
CGGCCACTGATACGCAGAAGCTCTGTGCCAGCAGGCACGACCTGCCCCTCATTTACCTGCCACTGCAGTGCTAACTCACGATCCACTGATAGAAACGTAGCTTCGACCCATGACATGCCCGCCATGACCATATCTTCGCGAGTGATGATGCGTGCCACAGCCTGCTTATCGTGCGGTATTAAGGCTGCAGAAATGTCGCCATGGCCAATATCTTCCACAAGCGCTGAGGCTACGTTTGCGGCTAAAGCGGCATCGATCATTTCAGGTTTCATATGAGGTCTCAAAAAGGGTGAATGCACTGCTTACGGTCTGCTGAGCGAGGTAAGTATGAGTGGCGGCTGGTGAAAAAATTAAGCAGCGTGCCATTATTCGCGCAAGTATAAAGCCTGACGTGCAGGTCGTCATGGTCAGCGTGGAATGGATTGGGTAGTCTACAGAGAGAGTTTTCATCGAGCAGGTCGTCGTGAGTACAGTTCAGGGTTCGTCATTAAGCATTTGTTCTCATCATTGGTTGCGAGGTGCTCGGCATTGCCCATCGCCATTTTTTAATGAGCGCCCCAAAAACGAAATTTCTCTAGCTGTAATTCATAATATCAGCTTGCCACCGGGTGAGTTTGGCGGCCCATACATCGATCAATTATTTATGGGTCGGCTCGAAGTGGAGGCGCACCCATATTTTGCTGAGATTGCAGGCATGGAGGTATCCGCGCATGTGCTAATACGCCGTGATGGTGAGCTAGTGCAATATGTCGCTTTTGATCAGCGTGCTTGGCATGCTGGCAAATCGGCATATAAAGGCCGCGAAAACTGTAATGATTTCGCCATCGGCATTGAATTAGAAGGCTGCGATGATCAGCCCTTTAGCGATAAGCAGTATGATGCTCTTAATGCGCTATTAATCTTATTGGCTTCGCATTACCCAGCCATCAATGGTGAGCTAATTGGCCACAGCGATATTGCACCGGGGCGAAAAACAGACCCCGGCCCTTGTTTTGATTGGTCGCGTGTTGTCGTGACTGCACCGCAAGTTGAGGCGATTGCTGAGCACATCCGGCCTCTTGGAGAAAACACATGACGTTATTGCTCGCCTTAATCGCTATCGCTGCTTACTTTTCAATGCCAGAAGAGTGGCGACTACGCTTGTCGGCGCCACTACCGCATTGGTTGTCATGGAGCCGTGCCTTGCCGTTGAGCAATGGCCTTCGCTTAGCGATCGCTGTGATTGTGCCGATGATTATTTTGGCAGTAGCACTGCAATTATTAGATGAACTCTCCAGTATTTTTGTTTTTCTATTCGGCGCCCTGGTTGTCGTCGCAATATTTGGTGATAGTCAGGCAAATCGTATTTTCCAGCAAAATCAAGCTGAATGGACAAGTGGCGAATGGCCTAGTGACGATGAGCTGCTAGAGAATGCCCTGAGTTTGGCTCGACAACATCACCTACGTAGTCAGCTTAATGAGCTCTTCGCACCACTGTTTTGGCTGCTGCTGGCAACACCGGTTGCCGCGCTTGGCTATTACCTCTTGAGACGTGCTGCTTTCGATGAAGCAGCAAAAGCGACTGATGCTGAACTTCGTGATGATGCCGCAGAAGGCGAGGAAAGCTTAGCGTTAGTCTGTTTGCGCCTAGCTGACTGGATTCCTGCGCGTTTACTCGCCCTTAGCTTCGCCTTAGCAGGCAACTTTACCTCAACTTGGAGTGTCATTAGCGGGCGCATGTTGCGTGCTGAAACGGTTGCCTATGAGCTTATTGACGCTGCTGCTGAAGCTGCCGAGCCCATTGCCATTGACCCATCGCTAACGCCCGCAGTTGGGCTGGCTACGGCCATGCATCAACTCGAGAGCCTGCTGCAGCGGGCATTAGTGGTGTGGATGGTATTTCTAGCAGTTAAAACGCTTTGGCCCGGTATGTGAGTCGGCTAGCGCACTGCTTGATTGTCAGTATTGCGCTAAGTTTATCATCGGTAACGCACGCACTGAGCCATTGGCAGGATGATCAAGGGCAGTCATGGGCGGTGCCGAATGAGTTACCGACACGATGGATTGTGCTTGGTCCGCACTTGGTCGAGATGGTCGAGGCCATTGGGGCACGCCAACTTATTGTGGGTGTGCAAGATGATCACCCTATTCCTGGTCGCTATGAGGTCAGCCTGAGCGGCCACGCGGTGATTGGCCAGTCAGGTAGCATTAGCGAGGAGCGGGTGCGTGCTTTGCGGCCCGACCTAGTGGTGTTTTGGGCGGCAGGGCTTTCGCCAGTGCAGCAGCGCCGTTTGCGGCGATTGGGAGTTCCGCTGCTGGCCATTGCGCCGAAAACACTGGATGACATTCCTGAGCGTTTGCGCTGGCTTGGCGCATTGTCTGGCTTTAGTAAAAATGCGCAAAGCCTTGCTGATAGCGAGCAATCAAAGCTCACAAAGGTTCGCCAAGTGTTTGCTGATGGAGCGCGTTTGCGCGGCTTTTATCAAGTCTGGCAGCAGCCGCTATATACCTTGTCGCGACACAACCTAGTTAGCCAGGCCATGGCAGTTTGCGGAGTCGACTCCATCGTTCCTGCAGGCAGTATCGAGGCGCCGATCATGAATGTAGAGGCCATTTTGGCCGCGCGCACTGAGGTCATTTTAGTTGGTGAGGATGAGTTAGTTCGAGCGCATGCATTTTGGCAACGATTTGGCACGATGCCTGCGGTACAGAGAAATGCCATTGTTGGCGTTGATGATTTCGCGCTCACTCGGCCAGGATTATCCTTATTACGCGCCATTCCGAGCCTATGTCAGGCAGTTTCACCTTGGCGTATCCGACGGAGCGTGCCAGAATCGCCATGACTGGGCAGTCATCGCATTGTGCTTACCCGCACTAGCCGAGAGACTGCCTGTATCCAGCCCACAAGGCTGTCACCCGCTAAGCCTAATAAGGAGGCAACCATGGCGCGGTCCCGTCAGTATGGCGATTCAGATCCAATCGAAACACAAGAATGGTTTGATGCTCTAGTTTCAGTAGCAGAGAACGAGTCCCCCGAGCGAGCACGGCAATTATTAGGATGGCTGGTTGGCCAAGCCCCGCAATTTGGCATCCAAATTGATCGCTTAAATACCCCCTATTTAAATACGGTTCCGCGTGAAAAAGAGCCGCTTATGCCCGGCGACCCTAATCTCGAATGGCGTCTGCGTTCGTTGATTCGCTGGAATGCTTTAGCGATTGTCATGCGCGCCAACCAAAACAATGACGATGAGCTTGGTGGACACATCGCCACCTTCGCCTCGTCGGCGACGCTTTACGATGTGGGCTTTAACCATTTTTTCCGTGCCCCAAATAGCGAGCAGCTCGGTGATCTTATTTACTACCAAGGCCACTCGGCGCCTGGCATATACGCGCGCTCATTTTTGGAAGGCCGCTTAAGCGAAGAGCAGCTTAGCCGCTATCGCCGTGAAGTCGGCGGCGGTGGTTTACCAAGCTATCCACACCCATGGCTGATGCCGGACTACTGGCAGTTCCCTACGGTTTCGATGGGCCTTGGCCCGATCATGTCGATCTACCAAGCCAATGTGATGAAGTACTTAATTAATCGCGAGTTGCTGCCAGATCAGGGCCGTAAAGTGTGGGCATTCTTGGGCGATGGCGAAATGGATGAGCCTGAGTCATTAGGCGCGATTGCCTTGGCTGGGCGTGAAAAGCTCGACAACCTGATTTTCGTCATTAACTGTAACTTGCAGCGCCTCGATGGCCCTGTGCGTGGCAACGGCAAAATCATTCAAGAACTAGAGTCGGTGTTTCGTGGTGCAGGTTGGAAGGTTATTAAAGTTGTCTGGGGTAAAAAGTGGGATCCGCTACTCGCTCGTGATGACACCGGCGCGCTTAAGCAACGCATGCTGGAAGCTGTCGACGGCGAGTATCAGGCCTTTAAAAACCAAGGCGGTGCTTACACTCGCGAAAAATTCTTCGGCAAATACCCTGAGCTAGCAGAGCTAGTAAAAGACATGAGCGATGATGAGATCGCTAATTTAGATCGTGGCGGCCACGACCCATTTAAAGTGTATGCAGCCTACGCAGAGGCGATGGCCGCAAAAGGCCAGCCAGTGGTTATTTTGGCGAAAACCATTAAGGGTTACGCAACTGGTGCCGGCGAAGCAGCCAACAAAACACACCAAATGAAAATGCTCGATGTCGATTCATTGCGCATGTTCCGCGACCGTTTCGATATGCCATTTAGCGATGAGCAACTGGAAGAACTGCCGTTTTTCCGGCCTCCAGCAGATAGCCCAGAAATGAAATATTTGCATGAGCGTCGACAAAAGCTCGGCGGCTATTTGCCGCAGCGCCGAACCGAAGGCACAACATTGCCGGTGCCCACGCTAGACCAGCTCAGCACCATCACGACCGGTTCTGAGCGGCCTATTTCGACCACGATGGCATTAGTCCGCCTGATGGGCGTGTTGCTAAAAATGGATGTTTTGGGTCAGCGTATTGTGCCCATTGTGCCCGATGAGGCTCGCACGTTTGGCATGGAAGGCATGTTCCGTCAGCTTGGCATCTACTCTAATGTTGGCCAGCTTTACGAGCCTGAAGACAAAGCGCAATTGATGTATTACCGCGAAGATGTCAAAGGTCAGATCCTCGAAGAGGGCATTAACGAGGCCGGCGCGATGAGCGCGTGGATTGCGTGCGCTACCTCGTACAGCATTCATAACCAACCCTTGGTGCCGTTCTATCTGTTCTATTCGATGTTTGGCTTCCAGCGCATTGGCGACTTAGCTTGGGCCGCAGGCGATTCGCGCGCACGCGGCTTCTTGGTCGGTGCCACATCGGGTCGCACCACGATCAACGGCGAAGGCTTGCAACACGAGGATGGTCATTCGCATGTGATATCAGCGACCGTGCCCAACTGCGTGAGCTATGACCCAACGTATAGCTACGAAGTCGCGGTCATTGTGCAGGATGGTTTGCGCCGCATGTTTGGCGAGCAGGAAGACGTGTATTACTACCTGACTACCTTGAACGAAAACTACCCACACCCACCGATGCCAGTCGGTTGTGAGGAAGGCATTCGTCGAGGTCTCTATAAGTTCCAGTCAGCTAAGCGTGGCAAAGGCCCTGAAGTTCAGCTAATGGGCGGCGGTGCAATCTTGCGCGAAGTTGAAGGTGCAGTGGCCCTGCTAGCTGGGGTTGGCGTGCGTGCAGCAGTTTGGAGCGCGCCGAGCTTCACCGAGTTGCGTCGAGAAGGCTTGGATGTGGAGCGTTGGAATACGCTGCACCCTGATGAAAAACCGCGCAGCGCCTGGGTGACGGATCAACTTGCTGGCACTAAGGGCCCAATCATTGCGGCCAGTGATTATATGAAAGTACACGCTGATCAGATTCGTGCATTCATACCCGATGGTCGCGCGTATCGCGTTTTGGGCACTGATGGCTTTGGTCGCTCCGATTCACGCAAGCAATTGCGCCGTCACTTTGAGGTCGATTCCGCGCATGTGGCATACGTCGCATTAGCAGCCCTGCATGCCAGCGGTGACATTGCGTTAGATGCTTTGTTAGCGGCTCGTGAGCAATGGGGCATTGATCCAGAGCAAGCACACTCGGCGACAGCTTAAGGAGGGCGCAATGACTATATCTGTGAAAGTGCCTGATTTGGGCGTCGATGCTGCCGAAGTAATTGAGCTATTGGTAAAGCCTGGCGAGATGGTGAAAAAGGAGCAGCCCATTGCAGTATTGGAGTCTGATAAAGCCAGCCTTGAGCTACCAGCACCAGAGGATGGTGTGTTGCTGTCGTGGTCGGTAGCAGTGGGAACTAGCGTGAAAGAGGGTGATGCGCTGTGCGTAATGGAGGCGGCTGGTGCGAGTGCAGCAGCCGAGAAACCGGCTGACGCGAAAGTTGATATGGCTTCAGAGTCTAAGGTCAGTGCGGCACCTGCTGAGGAGGCTAAAGCCCCGCCGGCTCCTCAGGCGGCTAAACCAACAGAGCCTGACGCTGTAAGCGTGCCAGCTGCTGCCTCTAGCGCCGAGAGTGGACCTAGTAAGGCTGTGCATGCCGGCCCTGCTGTGCGACGACTAGCGCGCGAGCTTGGTGTTGATTTAGCCGCGTTGCCATCGGGCCAAGGCCCAAATGGTCGCCTGCTGAAAGAGGATGTGCATGCTTGGGTTAAGTCGCGCTTAAGCCAAGCTCCAGCAAGCGGTGGTGGCGCTGGAATGAGCTTTGGCGAGCTACCTCCTGAGCCCGACTACACAAAATGGGGCGAAATTACCCTCACGCCGCGTTCGCGTATTCAGCGCAAGTCAGCTGAAAACCTCGCGCGCTCTAGCCTGATGGTGCCGCAAGTCACGCAGTTCGATTTAGCCGATATTACCGAGCTTGAGGCGTTTCGCTTAACCCAGCGTGATCGCTTTAAGGCTGATGGCCTATCGCTGACCATGACCGCCTTGGCGGCAAAAACGGTGGCGTATTTGCTGCGCGAAATGCCGCAGTTCAATGCCTCATTGAGCCGCGATGGCGAGAGCTTGGTACTCAAGCAATACGTCAATCTCGGCATCGCGGTAGATACTCCCAATGGCCTGATGGTGCCGGTGCTGCATAACGCCGACCGCATGAGTCTGCGTGAAATCGCCGAGCAGCTTGGCGTGTTAGCTGAGCAAGCGCGCACGGGTAAACTGCCGCCGGCTGCTATGCAGGGCGCTAGTTTCACGATTTCGTCACTCGGCGGGATCGGTGGCACGGCGTTCACGCCATTAGTTAACTGGCCAGAAGTCGCTATTCTGGGCTTATCGCGGGCAAGTAAGGCGCCGGTATGGAATGGCTCAGCGTTTGAGCCGCGCCTGCAGTTGCCTTTGTCATTGAGCTATGACCATCGAGTGATTGATGGTGCGGCGGCGGCGCGTTTCACTACGCGACTGGCGGCGCTGATGGCCGATATTCGGCAGCTACTAGTGTAGTTTCACGCGCACAGATTGATGCGCACACAGAAAAGCGCCGCGGCCTTTAACAGCCGCGGCGTTTTTCATGCCTGTTCTAACGCTAGCTAGTGTATGGCTTATGCATCTAGCCGCTGCGCTTACGCCACAGCACTTCACTGCCACCATCGGCTCGAGCTAACTGCCTCGCTAAGACAAAGAAGTAGTCCGATAGACGATTGAGATACTGGATTGCCTGCGGATTGACTGCCTCTGCATCTGCCAAACTCAGCGTACGTCGCTCAGCGCGCCGGCTCACCGTGCGAGCCATATGTGCTGCCGCCGCCGCTGGCGAGCCGCCGGGAAGAATAAAGTCTTTCAGCGCCGGCAACTCAGCATTCACCGCATCAATTGCCGACTCCAACCGCTCCACATAAGCCGCTGTAACTAGCTCGTGGCCAGGGATGCAAAGCTCACCACCGACATCGAACAAGTCATGCTGGATATGCTCTAGCATGATCTGAGCCGCATGATCGACCACGAGCGCAGCGCGCAATACGCCAACCTGCGCATTGGTTTCATCCACGGTGCCATAGGCCTCGACCCGCAATGCATCTTTGCGCACACGACTGCCATCACCGAGGCCAGTGCTGCCGTCATCGCCGGTGCGTGTGTAGATTTTCGTCAGGCGATTGCCCATGACATTGCTCCTGAAGCTTTAGAATCGATAGTTTGCTGTCACATAGCCACTACGGTCCGCTGTGCTGAAGCCTTTGACAAGTTCATAGTTTTTATCTGTCAGGTTGTCTAGGCGTAAACCTAGGTCAAGCTGCTTCATGACTTGCCATTGAGCGTAAGCATTGAATGTGGCAAAGCCATCATTACGGCTTGGGAAGTCATCCGTTTTGCTACGCGCCAAGTGTTGAGCGCCAATGGTGACAGTGTCGTTAACAGCATAGTTGATGTCCGCGTTGAGCTGTGTCCGTGGGCGGCGCGCAAGTGCATTACCGGTAGCATCATCAATGCTACGAGCTCTGACAAAGCCGATGTTGTAGCCAACGCGCTGTTGCTGTCCACTGAGCTCAAGCTCTACGCCTTCAAGGGTTGCTGATTGTGTGTTTGCCAGCTTGAAGCCAGGGCCAAAGTTTATAAGGTCTTTTACATCTGTACGATAAACATTGACGCTAACTTTGTGTGTCGGCAGGTAGCGCCACATAGTGCCAATATCGTACTGGCGGCTAGTTTCTGGGCGAAGGTCAGGGTTATTTGACATGTATTGATCATTAAACAGTTCGTTAGCTGTTGGCGCTCGGAAGTTAGTGCCATAGCCGGCATAGACATCAACGGTCTTAGATACGGCATAGCCAACACGTAGTGAGCCTGAGTTTTGCGTGCCCCATTGCTCATGGTTTTCGTAGCGGCCGCTGAGACGATAACTCACGTCCCCTAGGCGATTCTCATTGATTAAGTAGGCTGCATGGTTGTTAAGTGAGCGGTTTACGTTTGGCGATTGAGTCTTTTCATAAACCGCATTTAAGCCGCCTGTCACGGAGCCGGCTATATCGGTAGTGAGCGTGTGAAGCCAATCAATGCTATTTCGTATCGTGTCAAACTTGCTGGAGCCAAAGCTCGCCTGAGTAGATAGAAAAGTTTTGTTATGGCCAAAGCTAATGCGTTGCTTGTAAGCATTCGAAATAGCAGCTTCATAAGCTAGGCTGACGATTGATAGGTTGCCATCACTCTCGCCATCATCAAACTCGGTGTGTTGCTCTTTAAAGATGGCAGAAGCGTCGATAGCACTAGTCGCATTAACTGCATAGTTTGCAAATACGCGAGCAGTGCGCTGGCGGCCACCGTCTTTATCGGGTGAGTTTGTAGCAAAGTTAGCGGCTTGGTAGTTTTCATTGCCGGCATCGAAGCCTTGCGTATCTAGCTGACCAAATGAACCACCGAATTTAGCATTTGCTGTGCTGTGATTTAGATTGACCGTGCTCTCTAGCGTGCCGTAACTGCCGGCGCGAACACTGATGCTGTTTTGTGCATCACGGCGCGTAAAAATTTGAATGACGCCGCCCATCGCATCAGAGCCATATTGGCTGCTGTAACCACCGCGAACCACCTCAATGCGCTCGATGTCGTCGGCGCGTAGTGATGAAAAGTCGAATTGGCCGGCGTTTGAGTCATTCGCACGGACACCATCGATGAGCACTAGGATTTGCTTAGCAGCAAAGCCACGCAAAAACGTGCCTGTTAGTGTTAGGGGGCCGCCATTAGGTGCAATCGATAAGCCGGTGGTTTGGCTGAGTAGATCGGCGAGAGTGCTTGCTTGTTGGCGCTCGATATCTTGGCGAGTAATTACTGTTGCAGCATCTAAGCGTGCGTTTGATTGCTGTAATGAGCGGCTAGCTGTCACGACAACATCATCTAATTGAGCGTCAGTGGCGGCGAAAAGTGGTGCGGAGAGGGCAAGCGCTAGTGGCGCTAAAGTAAATGGTAGGTGTTTCATGTCGTGGATGACTCTCGTGCTGTTTGCATCCCCGCAAACAAGGCTGAAAAAGCCAGCACGAAGGCCGAGTGCGCCGAGAGAGGGCGCAAACATGCTTCGGATAGAGCGCCCGCCGCGCTGGCCGTTGTTTGCAAAAGTCGGTCTCCGGGCTGTCTGGCGGGCTAAAAGCCGAGGGCGCTCACCTTCCCATCCTGTTGGACAGTGGCGATTTGAGCACCTTAACCAGGGTCACCGTTGCGGGGGCAGCGTTGGGTTTACACCAACTTCCCGTCCGTTCGTCGGAACGGATCAGCGCTTACGCTGAACACTTTTGCGGTGGCTAGTGTGATAAAGCGCGAAGGCTTTGTCCATTGCTATATGGATGAGTACGACTTTGGTTGTAAGTTTTGGGTCTGTGGTGGTTTTGCTTGTACATATGGCCAACAGAAGCTGCCGTTCATCGGAAAATATTACAGATGAGTAACATTGCCTCTTTGTTCAAAATGACGCATATCTGACGGCTGTTGGAATAACAATAACGAGGCCATACATGAAATACACTGCTCAACGCCCACGACGCTTACCGCTGGTAGCTGCAATCGCCGCTGTCGGCCTGATGGGCTCTATCCCTGCGCAAGCTTTTCAGTTTGATGTCACCGATGAAATTAAAGGGTCTGTTGATACCACGCTGACTTACGGCGCAATGTGGCGAGTAACTGGCCAAGATAAAAATTTATTGCTGCCCGCAAATGGCGGTGTTCGTAATAGTGCAAACTATGACAATGGAAATGCTAACTATGAGCGTGGCGACTTAGTTTCGTCGCTTTTCAAAATGACCAACGATGTATCGTTGGACTATAAAAACTTTGGTGCGTTTTTCCGCGTGTTGTCTTTCTATGATCACGCCATTCAAAACAAAGACTTTGATCCAGAGCGTGCAAACCAGCGAACTATTCGTAATCGCTTAGGTCATGATTATGAAATTTATGATGCTTATTTGCGTGGTAACTTTGCTGTTGGTGAGCGCAGCTTAGGTGTTCGTGTTGGTAAGCAGGTGGTTAGCTGGGGTGAAAGTACTTTTATTCCAAACGGTATCAATGCATTAAATCCCGTAGATGTGGCTAAGCTGCGTGCACCGGGCTCAGAGCTAAAAGAGGCATTCCTGCCAATTGGCATGACTCAGCTCACTCTTGATGTTACTGATAATGTGAGCGTAGAGCTTGTGCATCAGTATCAGTTTAGAGAAACACGCATTGAGCCCAATGGCTCATACTTCAGCACCAATGATTTTGCATCGCCCGGCGGCGAAAAGGTGTTAATTGCTAGCGGAGCGGCAGTTGAGGATCGTAATGATCCACTTGGTAGGGGGGTTTTTATTCAGCGCGGAGCAGATAAAAAGCCTGGTGGATCCGATCAGTATGGTGTGGCAGTTCGCGTGCTTGTACCTGACTTAAATAATACTGAGTTTGGTATTTATCATGCTAACTATCATAGCCGCACGCCACTTCTATCGGGAACTGTTTCTAAGACAGGGAAAACGGGTCCGGCTGCAACTGCAGATGCTAGTTATATCGTTGAGTATCCTGAAGATATCGCCATGTACGGCCTAAGCTTTAACACATTAGGCCCATTAGGCGTGGCGCTTCAAGGTGAATACTCTTATCGCCCCAATCAGCCCTTACAGTTGGCGGCTAATAACTTACTCAGTGAGTTGTTATCATTTGGCAACTTACCTTTAAATACAGGAATCGCAGGCTTGAATCCTGCCGATCAGGCAAACTGGGGTAAGTTTGTAGAAGGTTATAAAAGAGTGAACGTACATCAAGCCCAAGTCACGGCAACGCAAACATTCGGTCGAATGTTAGGAGCCTCGCAAGTGGTCGGGGTGGCAGAGGCAGGTTATGCGTATCTAGATCTGCCTAGCAATCTTGATTTCAATGGCACAGGCTTAGACTACACAACCGATATCAACAATAAGGGCATTATGACCCGTAACTCCTACGGCTATCGTGCGTTAGTGCGTGCAACATACAATAACGCTTTGGGTGCAATTAACCTGTCGCCACGCGTAGCTTTTTCGCATGATGTGCGCGGAACGAGCCCAACCTTTACTCAGGGTAATAAGGCGGTGAGTATTGGTATTGGTGCGGACTATCAGGGTAAGTGGCAAGCAGATATTTCGTACACCAATTTCTTTGGTGGAGAGCAAATTACTCAAGCTAACCCTTCTGATGGCACGACTGCCATGAACTCGCAAAATGCTTTAAATGCGACGCTGCCCATCTCTCAATCGACCACTCAAGCACTGGCAGACCGCGATTTCATCGCTGCTTCCGTCAGCTACGCCTTCTAATTTAACTATAAGAGCGAGAAGACATTTATGAAAATTATGACTAAACATCTACTGGCCGCTGCGATTGCAGCGACCGTGGCCATGCCAGCATTTGCGGCGGTGAGTGCGGAAGAGGCGGCCAAGCTTGGCAAATCCTTGACACCCATGGGCGCTGAAAAAGCAGGCAATGCTGCCGGCACGATTCCTGAGTGGACGGGCGGTTTGACGTCAGCAGGTGCCGGTTTTAAAACTGGTAACCACTACAAAGCCCCGTTCAACGATAAGCCACTGTTTACCATCACAGCTGCTAACGCCGACAAGTACAAGGACAACCTAACGCCGGGCCAAATGGCCATGCTGAAGAAGTATCCAACGTGGAAGCTGCCGGTGTATCCAACGCACCGCACCGCATCGTTCCCGAAAGGCCATTACGATGAAACCATGGCCAATGCTACGCGCGCCAAGCTCAGCGAAGGTGGTAATGGCATTCAAGGCACCGATGGTGGTGTTGCCTTTCCTATCCCGAAAAATGGCTTGGAAGTGATCTGGAACCACTTAACTCGCTACCGTGGTGAAGCCTATGCCACGAACTGGAGTCAAGCTGCCGTGACACGCGATGGCTCGTATACGCCAGTGCGTTTCGAGTATGAGTTTGAGTTCCACTACGGCAGCCTAACTAAGCCAAAGGCAGAGCGTGAGCCAAACAAGCTATTCAACTTCTTGCAAGAAGTGACAGCTCCGGCTCGCTTGGCCGGTGCTATTTTGCTTGTGCATGAGTACGCCGACCAAGTGAAAGATCCACGCCGTGCTTGGACCTATAACCCTGGTCAGCGTCGTGTGCGTTTGGCGCCAAACGTAGCTTATGACAGCCCAGGTACAGCGGCTGATGGCCTACGTACAAACGATGACTTCCAAATGTTTAACGGGGCAACTGACCGTTACAACTGGAAGCTCGTGGGTAAAAAGGAAGTCTATATTCCTTATAACTCGTACAAAATCAGTGGCAACGAAATGACCATGAAAGATGTGTTGAAGCCTGGTCACGTTAACCCAGATGCCACTCGCTATGAGTTGCACCGCGTATGGGTTGTCGAAGCGACACTGAAGCCCGGCACCAGTCACATCTACTCCAAGCGTGTCTTTTACATCGACGAAGACTCGTGGATGAACGTGTTGCAAGATTCCTATGATGGCCGTGGCCAGCTATGGAGAACATCGGAACAGCACAACATCAACTACGCTGATGTGCCCATGCAGTACCCAACTGTTGAGGTGCATTACGACCTGCAGTCGGCTCGCTACTTGGCCATGAGCCTACGTAACGATGAGAAAACCGTGTATGTGCCGATTAAACGCACTGCAGCTGATTTCTCGCCAAACGGCCTGCGTCGTGCTGGCACACGCTAAGCTCGATTGAGGTAATAAGAGCCAGCCTTCGGGCTGGCTTTTTCATGTCTGAAAATAGGTGCTGCTATGAAGAAATCGATTGGTGTATCTGCTAGCGGCGCATTGCTCATAGCGCAAAGTATTTGCTTTTCAACGATTGCTATGGCGTCTTCTGAGCTCGAGAAAAAGGGCTTAACGCCAGTCGGAGCAGAGCGAGCGGCGAATGCTGCGGCAACTATCCCGGCATGGACGGGAGGAATTAGCAAGGCACCGACAGGATTTAAGGAGGGTGATCACTACCCCAATCCATTTGCGGGCGAGAAACCGTTATATGCAGTAACGGCCGGCAATATGGTGAGTTATGCGGCCAACTTGAGTGCGGGCCAGCAGGCTTTGTTGAAGAAATATCCGACTTGGAAAATGCTCGTGTATCCGAGTCATCGCACAGCAGCATTTCCGCCAGCGGTTTATGAGGCGTCTGCTAATAACTTGAAAACAGTGAGCTTGGCCGATGGCGGGAATGGTTTTGTCGGTACTAGCGCAGGTGTTCCATTTCCTCGCCCGAAAGCGGGTGTAGAAGTCATTTGGAATCACATCACGGCATATCGCGGCGATAGCTTTTCGACGAGCAGCCAGCAGGCAGCAGTGACGACATCGGGCGATTACACCGCTGTGCACTTTGAGACTGACTTCGACTTTCATTACAACAACTTGCTAAAAAAACCATCTGAACGCGAACCTAATAAATTGGTTAATTTTCTTCAGCAAACTACTGCTCCAGCGCGATTGGCAGGTCAGGCTTTGTTGATACACGAATACATCGACCAAGTGAAAAATCCACGCATGGCGTGGACATATAACCCCGGCCAACGCCGCGTTCGTTTAGCGCCCAATGTCGCGTATGACAACCCAGGTGCCGCTTCCGATGGCTTGAAAACCAATGATGACTTTGCGCTGTTTAACGGAGCAACTGATCGCTACGACTGGGAGCTGGTGGGCAAGAAAGAGTTGCTGGTGCCATACAATGATTACGCGCTAGGTAGCGATGCGCTAAAGCTGAAAGATATTGTCATGCCCGGTCACATAAACCCTACACATGCGCGTTATGAGTTGCATCGTGTTTGGGTGGTTGAGGCGCTGTTGAAAAAAGGCATTAGCCACCTCTACAGTCGCCGCACATTTTATGTCGATGAGGACTCGTGGAGCATTTTGGTGGCGGACACGTATGACACTCGCGGCCAGCTCTGGCGTGCCTCAGAACTGCACACGATTCAGGCATACAACATTCCAGCCCTATTGCCAGTTGCCGAGGTGCATCACGACCTGCTGTCTTCGCGCTACATTGTCTCTGGCTTAATTAACGAGGAGGCGCAGGTATATCGCCGAAAATCTTTCAGTGCATCGGATTTTTCGCCTAATGGTTTGCGCCGCGCCGGGACACGCTAAAAATGTGAGTGGTGCTCATTCTTCAAGCAATTAGCTTTGTGTCAGTTGTAGTTGTTTAGTTACATGAGTATAAGTGTTTACATAATAACAACAATTATGGTGCTCATCATGACGCTGCAGACTTTTCCTTTTGCGCTTCGCAAGCGCCCGCTAGTGTGGGCAATAGCCTTGCTATCGGGCTCTCTGGTTATGCCGAGCTATGCAGCTCGGTTTGATTTCGCCGATGGCGAGGGCACATTTGTATTCGATACCACGCTGTCCGCCGGCACATTGATGCGCATGGAAGACCCTGACCCACGCGTCATAGGGATCGTCAATGGCGGCACTTCGCGTAGCGTTAACGAAGACAGCGGTAACCTTAACTATGAAAAAGGTGAGATCGTTTCAACGGTCTTAAAGGCTAGCCATGACGTAGATTTGTCCTACGGTAAAACCGGCTTATTTGTTCGCTTTGGCTATGCCGCCGACTTAGCTGCTCAAAATAAAGATGAGCTCGGCCTTGAAGCTCACAAGCGCCTCGACTTTGATATGCAAGCCTATGACTGGTACTTACGCCATAGCTTCGATATTGCCGGTCGTACTTTAAACGTGCGCGTTGGTAGTCAGGTAGTGAGCTGGGGCGAGGGCGCTTTAATTCAGGGCGGTATCAACTCTATCAACCCTATCGATCTGCAGCGTTTGCGAGTGCCCGGTGCTGAGCTAAAAGAGGCTTTTATCCCGGTGCCGATGGTTTGGGCATCACAGCAAATCACCGACGATATTACCCTTGAGGCGTTTTATCAGCTGAAGTGGGAGCATTTCGAGATTGACCCCTACGGCACATTTTTTAGTACAACTGACGTCTTTAGCCCTGGTGGGCGTGAGGCATTTACCGGCTTTGGACGTACACCAGATCGCGGCACGCCAGGAGCCGACCCTGCAGATGTGCAAAGTGGATCGGTGCCTCGCTTAAAAGATCGAGATGCCAGAGATGATGGCCAGTTTGGCGCTGCGCTACGTTGGTTGATTGGCGATACAGAACTTGGCCTATATGGCATGAACTATCATAGCCGCCTGCCTCTAGCGAGTACGATCGCTGGTGCTCCAGCTTCTGCCAATATCCCGCTGCTAGGTGGGTTGTTGCCTCCAACATTAACTGATGTACCGCTAAGAGACTCTAATACCGCGGGTATTTTTGCAGAATACCCAGAAGATATTCAGCTCTACGGCGTTAGTTTTAATACTCCGGGACCATTTGGTATCGCTTTGAGCGGTGAGTATTCATTTCGGCCTAATTTGCCGGTTCAGTTAAGTACCACAGAACTTACATTGGCCGCCTTGGGTTTGCCAAACCAAGCAGGTGCAGCTCAGCCTGCTGCTAAAGGTGACTACATACAGGGATATCGAGAGGTTGAGGCGCATCAGCTTCAGATTTTGGGGCTTAAGGCATTTCCAAATGTGCTAGGCGCCCAACAAGCAATTGCATTATTTGAGGCAGCCTATTTTTATCAAGACTTACCTGATGGCTTGAAGTTTAACGGCCCCGGCGTTTACTTGCCGGGTGCGCAAACTACGGGAACTACTGGTCCGCTTGGTGTTTTGCCTTTTCCCTACCCAAATCCTATCGTTGCTAACGGGTCTGCGCAGCCAGAGAATGAGGGTTATGCCACAAAAGACTCGTATGGATTTCGTTTAGTTGGGCGCTTGGAATACTCAGATGCTTTTGCTGGAGTGAACCTACTGCCACGAATTATTTATGCACATGATGTTAAGGGTGTGAGTCAGTTCTTTAATGAAGGCTCTCAGTCCATTTCTTTAGGGCTTAATGCAATTTACAGCCAAGTTTGGAGTGCCGACATTTCTTACACCAACTTTTTTGGTGGTCGAGTGCTCAAAGGAACGGACTGCCAGTCAGGCCTAACGGTTGCTACAGGTGTTGTGCTGCCTGTTGGCTCCCAAGCCTGTGGTCTTCCAGGACCTACAAACTTGCCAAATGGTCAGAGCAAAAACTTCGAAAGTCACACCAACCCCAACATTGACCGCGACTTCATGGCCGCGAGCTTGAGCTATTCCTTTTAATAACTAAAAAACACGGAGCTATTATGAATTTTTCTAAACTTGCCTTAGCCGCTGCGCTAAGCATTATTGGCAGCTCTGCCTTGGCGGTAGGTGCTGATGAGGCCGCAAAGCTAGGCGGCGAGCTAACCCCAGTAGGTGCCGAAAAGGCCGGTAATGCCGACGGCACTATTCCCGCTTGGATAGGTGGCATCACCAAGGCGCCAGCAGGCTTCAAAGAGGGTGATCACTACCCGAACCCATTCGCTGGTGAAAAAGCAAAATTCACTATTAGTGCTAGCAATATGGGTCAGTACGCTGCAAACCTAACGGCTGGTCAGCAAGCGCTGTTGAAGAAATATCCAACGTGGAAGATGAATGTATATCCCACGCATCGAACTGCTGCTTACCCGCAAGCTATTTATGATGCATCAAAGGCTAACGCCACTCGTGTGAAGTTAGCACCAGGCGGTAATGGCTTTGATGGCACCTCAGTTGGCGTGCCTTTCCCTATTCCGAAAACAGGGGTTGAGCCCATTCTCAATCACATCACTGCTTATCGTGGCGATAGTTTCGCCGTGAGTAACCAGCAGGTGGCGGTGACGACGAGCGGCAGCTACACCCCGGTGCGCTTTGAATATGAGTACGACTTTCACTACAACAACTTGCGTAAATCGCCGGCTGATCGTGAAGACAATAAGCTGACTAACTTCCTGCAAACAGTTACTGCGCCAGCGCGTTTGGCAGGCCAAGTATTGCTGATTCATGAGTACATTAACCAAATCAAAAACCCACGTCAGGCATGGAGCTATAACCCAGGCCAGCGTCGTGTGCGTTTAGCGCCTAACGTTGCCTATGACAATCCAGGGGTTGCAGCAGACGGTTTACGAACAAACGACGATTTCACACTGTTTAACGGCGCCACTGATCGCTATAACTGGACCCTTGTCGGGAAAAAAGAGATCTATGTGCCTTACAACTCATATGATCTAGGTAGCAACAAAATAAAGATCAGCGACATTATACGCCCAGGCCACATCAATCCAGATCACGCACGTTATGAGTTACACCGTGTGTGGGTAGTCGAAGCCAAGCTGAAGAGTGGTACTAGCCATATCTATAGCCGCCGCACCTTCTACATTGATGAGGACTCTTGGACGATTTTGGCGACAGATGCCTACGATGGTCGTGGTCAACTGTGGCGCGTTGCAGAGCAACATGTGCTGCAGGCCTACGATATTCCAGGCATCAACCCTACTGCAGAAGTGCATCACGACTTGCAGTCGGGCCGTTACCTAGCGATGGGCTTGGTTAACGAAGAGTCAAAGGTGTATCGCCGCATTTCGCGTAACTCTGGCGACTTCTCTCCGTCAGGCTTACGTAATTTGGGCACTCGATAACTTTTAATAGGAAGCGTGACTATGTCGAAAGCCATTCCGGCGTTATTTCTGGTGTTTGTCGCCGCTACCCTGAGCTATGCGTTTTCGCATCGCTCGGGGCTGCCGCTCCCCGCCACTGAAGTGCAACTCACGACTACCATGATGATGTCGGTCGCAGAGGTCGATGATTTGCGCATTGGTGTTGGCGAGCGCGGACGCATTTTCCGGCAAGCAACACCAGACGCCGCATGGCAGTCGATTAAGTCTCCAACTGAAACCACGCTAACGCGAGTGAAGCTTTTCAATGCTAAGCGTGGTTTGGCTATTGGGCATGACTCAATCATTTTGCTGACCAATGATGGCGGTTTGACATGGGCCATCACGCATGATGATCCTGAGTACGAAACACCGCTGCTCGATGTTGCCTTTATCGATGCGGATCATGCGTTTGCCATTGGTGCCTATGGCTTATTCATGGAAAGCAAAGATGGCGGCAAAACCTGGGAAACGCGTACGATTTTGCCAGAGGGTGGCGATCGCCACTTAAATGCTATTGCTAGGTTAGGTGACGGTACGTTGGTGATTGTAGGCGAGCTTGGCACATTGCTGCGCTCGGCTGATGTTGGCGCCACATGGCAGCCTATCGAGTCGCCATATGACGGCACACTGTTTGGCGTTAATTCTGTTGGCGCAACAGAGGTCGTTGGCTATGGCATGCGCGGAAAAATCGTGCGCAGTACCGACAGCGGCATGAGCTTTGTCGAAATTAGCAGTCCGATTACGACATCTCTCTTTGGCTCCACACTATC
Organism: Perlucidibaca sp.; assembly: GCA_041612115.1. Lineage (GTDB taxonomy): Bacteria > Pseudomonadota > Gammaproteobacteria > Pseudomonadales > Moraxellaceae > Perlucidibaca. The sequence goes on along the minus strand of JBFJJU010000035.1, from coordinate 3,003 downwards.
GGACAGTGGCCAGCTATTGCTCGTGGGACAAAGCGGTGAAGTCTTAAGTAGCCGCGATGGTGGCCTTACGTTTAGCCAATCAAAAATCGAAGGTAGCCCCATGCTGACCTCGGTCATTGAAACTGCCACCGGCGCAATCGCCTTCGGTGAGCAAGGCGCTCATCCCATTAGCTTTAACTGACCAGGACGATATTTATGAGCATGCACGGTTTGGTTCAGTCACTGTCTAATTTGTTATTTGGACATCGTAAGTTTTTCCTCGGCCTGTTTGCGGCCATGACAGTATTGTTGGGTATATCGGCGTCTCAGTTGCGAGTAGATGCCGGCTTCGCCAAGATGATCCCGCTCGAACATCCGTACATGAAGACCTTTACGGATTACCAAAAAACCTTCGGTGGTGCCAACCGCGTATTGATCGCACTGCGCACCAAAGATGGCAAAGACATCTACAACCCTGAGTTTTTTGACACCCTGAAAAAGGTCACAGATGAGGTGTTCTTTTTGCCCGGTATTGACCGAGCCACAGTGACGTCTTTATTTACACCGAACGTACGCTTTATTGAGGTGGTCGAAGAGGGTTTTGCCGGTGGCAACGTCATTCCTGCAACCTTCCAAGGCACTCCAGAAGACTTAGAGCAAGTCCGTGGCAACGTACTAAAGTCGGGCCATGTTGGGCGTTTGGTGTCCAACGATTTCCAAGGCGCGATGATCTCTTCTTCGCTGCTAGAAGTTGACCCGACAACGGGTAAAAAGCTTGATTACCAAGTGGTTGCGAAAAAACTCGAAGATATTCGCAGCAAATATGCAAATGACAATGTGGACATACACATCATCGGCTTTGCTAAAGCAGTGGGTGATATTGCTCAGGGCGCGGCAGGTGTATTGGTGTTTTTCGTGGTGGCGTTTTTCATCACTGCGCTGCTTCTGCTGTGGTACTCCGGCTCGGCGAAAATCACTGGCCTAGCATTGCTGTGCGCCACGGTGCCGGTGGTTTGGCTGTTGGGTATTTTGCCGCTAATCGGCTTTGGTATTGACCCCTTATCTATCCTTGTTCCTTTCCTGATTTTCTCTATTGGGGTTAGTCATGCGGTGCAGATGACTAACGCTTGGAAACTGGAGGTGGTTTCTGGTCATAGTCCGCTAGAAGCAGCGCGCTCAGCATTTGCTAAGCTGTTTGTGCCCGGTGCGATGGCGCTGCTAGCCAACGCGGTCGGCTTTATGGTGATTGTCTTTATCGCCATCGATATTGTCCGTGAACTAGCCATCACAGCCAGTCTTGGCGTGGCGGTGATGATCATCACTAACAAAATGCTGCTGACCATTTTGCTGTCCTATTTGAAGCTGTCGCCGAAAGAAACGACGAAACTGCAAAGCCAAGGCGGCGATGATCGTGGCGATTGGATGTGGTCGCGCATCAAAGTGTTTGCTACGCCAAAGGCCGCTGTGGTGGTGCTGATCGTCTCGGCACTATTGATGGCCGGTGCCGCCATACAGTCGCGCAATATGAAAACTGGCGACTTGGGTAAGGGCATCCCAGAGTTGCGTGATGACTCGCGCTACAACAAAGATGTGGCAGCGATTGTCGATAGTTTCTCTATTGGCGTCGATGTCTTGTCGGTGATTGTGAAGAGTAAAGATATCGATGGCGCCTGCACCAGCTTCCCAGTGATGGATGCTATCGATCGCTTCGAGAACCACATGCGCAACGTCCATGGCGTGCAGAGCACGATCTCCTTGGCCGGCCTGTCGAAAGTGGTCAATGCTGGCTGGAACGAGGGTAACCCACGCTGGCGTGTGCACTCGCGCAACCAAGCTGTACTGGCGCAGTCGGTAACCCCAATTGATACCGGAACCGGCTTGTTGAACACCGACTGTAGCGTCATGCAGGTATTGATTTTCACCAAAGATCACCAAGGTGAAACACTGACGCACATCATCCAAGAGGTAAAAGATTACACGGCGGCTAATCCGCAGCCGAATATCGACTTCCTCTTAGCTAGTGGCAACGTTGGCATCATGGCAGCGACTAACGAAGCGGTGGATGAAGCTGAGCCAATCATGCTGATGCTGTTGTTCGCAGCGATCTCGTTGCTCTGCTATGCCGAGTTCCGTTCGGTTCCTGCCGTGCTTTGCATCGTGGTGCCATTGGCGATTGTGGCTGTGCTTTGTAATGCTTTGATGGCCACGTTGGGCATTGGTCTTAAGGTCTCGACCTTGCCGGTGGTGGCACTTGGAGTGGGCGTTGGCGTTGACTACGGCATCTATCTATTCGAGCGCATGAAGCACGCAATGGCTGATGGCGATGATTTGCCAAGCGCCTTCCACAAAGCGTTACAGCAGCGTGGTACAGCGGCAATATTCACGGCGATAACCATGAGTGTATCGGTGGGCACTTGGGCATTCTCAGCGCTGAAGTTCCAGGCCGATATGGACATCTTGCTGGCGTTCTTGTTCTTGGTGAACATGCTTGGCGCCATCTTCGTCTTGCCAGCTTTGGCTGCGTTCTTGGTGAAAGATAAGAATGCTAAGAAGCCATCATAAACGGTGAGCTGAACGTAAAAAGGCCGGTCATATGACCGGCCTTTTTGTTTGCATATTAAGTGCTAAATGTTTACTCAATGCGTATTGCGCCAAACATATAGGAGGTGCTCTGTACGTTTGGCGTGTACCTTAAACTCCTGGCAATGTGTAGCCAGCGAGTTGCTCGCGTAACTTCACTTTTTGCATTTTGCCGGTAGCACCAAGTGGAATGGCATCGACAAAGACAACGTCATCGGGGATTTGAAACTTACTAATTTTGCCAACGAAGAACGCCAGCAGCTCTGCAGAGGTCAGCGTGCTATCGGGCTTTTTCACTACCGCGAGCATAGGGCGCTCATCCCATTTTGGATGCGGCATGCCGAGGCAGGCCGCCATCACCACGTCATCGTGAGCCATGGCTAAGTTTTCCACATCGATAGAGCTAATCCATTCGCCGCCAGATTTGATGACGTCTTTGCTGCG
>JBFJJU010000034.1:0-23280 GCA_041612115.1 Perlucidibaca sp. | reverse complement strand
CTCTCGCGCAATAGCGGCGCCGACAGCGTCACTGCACCCACCAAGCCAAGCACTGCCGTTGAGGCGGTAACGCTAGCCGACATCAATGAGTTGCGCAGAGTTTGCACCGCCAGCACTTCGGTGCCCGGCGTGGTGCTAATGGCGGCAAACCACTCCTCGCGTAAAGTCTCGTGCGCCTGCCGGGCCACGCGCTCAGCGGGCCGACGAGCTCGAATAGCAAAACGAAATTCATATAGCGCCAAAATTGCCATAGTGGCTGCTACCGACAACCAACTAATGGCCTCAATCATTGCTGCTGACATCCCCGCCTCCGCTACGCTATTTGCGCTAGAGTGTAGCGTGACTTCGCTAGCTTATGGAGACGATGACTATGCTACTTAGCGCTAAAACCAGCGTGGTGGTTGCGGTCGATTTACAAGGACGGCTGTTGCCTGCCATCGATAATGGCTCAAATGTTTTAGCTCAGGCGCAGCGCTTATTGCGTATGGCAGAGCTACTTGATGTGCCGCGAATATCCACTGTGCATCGGCCCGAGAAGCTCGGACCAACTGAGGCTATTGTGCGCAGTTTAGTCACGCACGAAATTGAGAAAACAACTTTCAATGCCTGCCATGCTGAGCTACTCGATGCTCTGCCGAGCGCAGCAGATGATGTCGTGATATTTGGCTGCGAGGCGCATGTTTGCTTGCTGCAAACGGCCATAGGTGTGCTGATGAGCGGACGTCGTGTTTGGGTTGTAGAAGAGGCTTGCGGCTCGCGTCATGCTAGCGATAAAGCCACGGCGATGGCGAGATTGCGTCAAGCTGGGGCGCAGATTATTAGCGTGGAAATGGCAGGCTTTGAATGGATGCACGATAGCCTAGACCCACGTTTTCGTGAGTTCCAGGCTTTGGTGAAAGCGCTTTAGGATCGGCTAAAAAGCGCTGATCAGTGCTCACTGCTCATGCGCTGATTGATCCAACGACTCATCCATGCCGGCGACAGCTTAATTGCCACATTCAGCACCTTGGTTTGCAAGCCCACAGGATAATGAATCGGGCTGGTCGCGCCACGATCATTGGCGGCATACCAAACCGCGCGCGCAACGTCATCGGCATTTAGCTTGATGCCCAACGATTTCACGCTTGGCAATTTATCCAAGCCAACAACCATATTGGTTTGCACAAATAGCGGCCAAATGCTTTTGACACGAATGCCCTGTGCAGCCCATTCACAATCTAGCGCTTCGGTAAGCCCGCGCACCGCAAACTTGCTCGATGAGTAACTTGCCAAACCTGGCTGGCCAAACATGGCTGAGGCTGATGCCATATTAATCACCGTGGATTTCGGTGTTTTGCATAGATAAGGATACGCCGTATGGCAGCCGGCCATGACGCCATTCACATTAACGTCAACAATAGTCTGATGGCGCTTAAGTGAAACCTCGTGAAACGCACCAGCGGATAAAATACCGGCGTTGTTTACCAACACGTCGAGACGCTCGCCCGAGGCTTTCCAAAAGCTTGCTAAAGCGTTGTCCCATTGCTTGGCGTCGGCAACATTAAGCACCACCGTGAAGCAACGCTCAGCGCCAATTTCTGCCTTCAATGACGCAAGACCAACTTCATCGAGATCGGCGGCACCGATGAACCAGCCTTGATGGGCGAACTCAAGCGCCACAGCGCGGCCAATGCCGGCTGCGGCACCAGTAATAAACACCGCCTTATTCATAATCGCTCTCACTCTAATGTGAGCGAACTTTAGCTGATGCGACGCCGTCTCGCCAGCAACAAGCCCAAACATGCCATTGTGAATACACCCAAGGCCTGCAGGCCAAGAACCGCATCACGAGCCACTTTACCGATGATGTCATCGAGCCATATTGCTTTATGCAGGTAGGCAAAGCTAAGACCTTCTGTGCGCGCCAAATCAGTGACCACTGAGCTAATCACGGCATCAACGGGGTCGATATATATCGCCAGATGATCTCTGCTATCGAGCTGTAACTGGTACACCGGCAAACGCTTCTGCACGAAGCCATACTCATGCGTAAAGGTGGTAATGGCTTGCAGCTCACCCATAATGTTTGCCTTGGGATGCTGCGCTAACACATCAGCTGCCAAGGTCTGCACATAGCGCGCTGTGCTCACAGTCTTGCCTGTATTGGCGTGCTGTAAACGCATCACTAAATCTGGCTCCGCGCTGTGACCATGCGCCTGATGATGCGCATGCTCAGCACCTTTCTTTCGCTCAATGGCATAGCTCATCCACAACGGGCCATCAGCACTTGCCACAGCCAAGCTGCGCTCACCGGCCATGCCTAATGTCGGCGGCAATGTTTGCAACTGTTCGGCACGAAATGCCAAGCGCTCTGGGTAGGCATTAAAGCTCGGCTGGCTTTTGTTAATGGCTAAGACATGAAATATGCCGCTACTCATCGAGGCGACTGCACCAAACGCTACAAACCAGCCCAAGCGCCTATGCCAACGGCGCTGATGCGTGGCGGATGGGCTGATGCGGCGAAATAATCGGAACGCGCCGGTAATGACTACCGCCAAGCCAAGGCTTAGCACAATCGCCATGGCAATATCGCGCGAAGGCTCATGTGCCCACGCCCGCCAGCTATGCAGTTGCGAAAATATCGCGCTAAACCAAGTTTTCCACGAATCACTCAAAGCCGAGAGTCGCAGGCCACGCGGCTCGATAAACGCCACCGTGTCATGGCCCGTAAAGCTCACTCGCCAGACCGGTAAATAGCGATTGATAAAGGGGTATTCATCGCTAAAGGCCGTAATCAGCTGCAGCTCAGGCGTGCCATCGGCAATGCCAGTGAAGTGCCGCGCAAGTAATGTCATCAATGCCGGCTCAATATCTGCCGGCTGGCCATCGGTGGCTCGAAAATACAGGCGTTGGCCAGCTTCCGTGCCAGCCATCCAATACGCCGCTCCCTGCCATGTTAGCGGCCGCAGCTCATGCAATAGCAGATCGTGCGGCAGCACCTGCGCCGGCGCTGGCAATGACTGCCAGCTCGTGCCTGATGGCGCATTAAGTAAGGTTGCTGGAGCAGTCATAGCGACTGCCGAAGGCTGCCAGCGCGCCATGATCGGGTGCAATAAGCCCGTTAATGACCACGCTAGCAGTGGCAATACAACCAGCAGCGCTAGCGCACGATGCCAGCGCGCTAATGTCGTGAGTGTTGCCATTAGAAGGCCTTACTCACACCAGCGTAGATCGAGCGACCATCGCCAGGACTAAATTGTGCGGAGTCAGCACCGCCGGCATTTAAAATCACGCCCGTGGTGGTCGCATAACGTTTATCGCTTAGGTTGCGCCCTTCAACAAACCAGTCCACACCATGCTCAAGCCGTTGATTCAGCTTTAAACCCAATACACTGTAGCCCGGCGCTGCCAAGGTGTTGGCATGATCTACCCATGCTCGTGAGGCTGCTCGAAGTGTTGGGCCGAACCAAATATTCTTAGGTAAGCGATATGCCGCTTCAGCGGTTAACACTTGATCAGGTATACCGGCAATGGCGTTATTGCCTAAATTGACATCACGCTGAAACTTGAAGTCGTTGTAGAGATAACTCGCTTGGGCACGCCAATCGCTATCTTTTACGCTGAGGCCAACTTCAACACCCTGATGCACGCTGCGATCGGCGTTAACCGTCAGTGTTGTGAACCCTGCTGGCGTTAGTGCTAACAGCTCATTTTTGATATTGGCGCGATAAGCACTGATATCCCAAGCAAACTTAGCTGAGCTCAGGCTATTTTCACCACGTGCGCCAATCTCATAAGTCATGGCACGCTGCGCTTTGTTAAAAGCTGCGCCTGCCGCACTTTCAGAGAAGCTGGGAGGCTCAAAGCTGCCGCTTGCGTTAGCGTAAATATCAACTTCATGCGACAGATGGTGCAGCACACCCAACTTGGGCGAGAGGCGGCTATAGCGTTGATCGTAGGGAGCAGAAGCGATTTCGTCTGGCGATAGCTTTCGTTGCGCATCTGTCCATTGGCCACCAACAGTCACAATGGTTTTTGGCGTTACGGTCCAACGTGACTCAGCATAAGCTTCTAAGTTATTGGCGGTGAGCTTATTGGACTTCGTTAATGTGTTGCATGGATGCGTACCCACTGGCGCTGCACCATAAGCACACTGCTCATCTACCGTCAGTCCACGCCGCCAATTCACACCCACTACTTGCTCTTGCTTACCGCCAAACCATTGTGTCGGCTGCGTATGACGAGCACCAACGCCAATATCGCGACTACTTTGCTCAAGGCGAGCAAAGCCTAATGGATGAAACAATGTCTTCTTCGCCGCATATGCCGTGACTTCGGTCACGCCGCCATCGGCGTGAGTCATGGCCGTGCGATTAGCTAAGCGATATAACTGATAATCGCGCTTGGCATCACGATTCACACTGCCTGCTTCCGCCTGACGCGGATCGGTCTTTAGCTGTGCATAAGTCAAATTACCCGGCAACTCCGAGTCCGTATCGATCACGGTCACATACGTGCGATTTTCTAGCTGCGGGCTCAGCTGCACACCAACATTGCCGACAAAGCGCGTATTGCGTTGGCGGGCATGATCGCGAAAACCATCCTGCTCTTGAAAATTTGCCGACGCATAGCCATCGACAGTGCCTTTAGCGCCACCTACGCTGACGTTATAGCGTTGATAATCAAATGAGCCTGCCTCAGCACGTAGCGACAATGCCGGTGCTGTGCGACCGGTCTCACTCACGTAATTAATCGCACCGCCCAAGGTACTACCGCCATAGCGCAGCGCATTGGCACCGCGCTCAACTTCGATATAGCGCGTGGCTTGAGGCTCAATGGCCTGCATATCGAAGCCACCATCGGCGAGGTTAATTGGCACGCCATCTTGTAAAAGTAATAAGCCACGGCCATGGAAAGTGCGCTGCAGACCAGAACCACGAATACTAATGCGTGCTTCGTCGGAGCCAAAACGCGAAGCGATAAACACGCCAGGTGCTAGTTTTAAGGTGTCTTCCATGGTTCCAGCGCGGCCGGTCATATAGTCTTGCGCGTCGACTAGGCTAACGCCGCCCGGTGCTTTTTGCAGCTCACTTAAGGCCTTCGCTGGGCTCACGGAAAATGCTGACTGTTGAGCATCCGCGCTAACAGTCACAGCAGGTAGCACATGCTCCGCCCACGCAGGCGCACTCAAGCTCGCACTGATAGCGACAATAGCCAAGGTCAAAGGATGTAGACGATTACTTTCTTGTTGTTTTATCGGTCGCATCACTAAACTCCAGTAAGATGCAGAGAGTTTATGCGAACCCAGCGTGCCTTAACTGCGACATAATGTCGCACCTTGGCCATCTCTGCGCCTCACCAGCATCTATTAGATTGATGCTAAACCCCTGTTTTGGAATGTGTTTGTTATGACCACTGCTTTATCTTCGTCGGTACTCACTCTGCCCACCCTACCCACTCGCGCCGACGACAAGCGCCATTGGGGCGGCATCAGCGGTGGCGCACAGGCATTAAGCATCGCGGAGATCGTGCAAACACATCCCGGCATGGTCGTGGTCATCACCCATAACAGCCAAACTGCCGCACGCTTAGAAGATGAACTACGGTTTTTTCTACCCGATGCAAGCAGTTGGCCCATCGCACATTTTCCAGACTGGGAAACCCTGCCCTACGATCAATTTTCGCCGCATCAAGACATCATTTCGCAGCGCTTGCAGGTACTCTCCACGCTGGCCACGCTTAAGCGCGGCGTGCTAGTTATTTCAGCCAGCACCAGCGTACATCGCTTAGCACCGAAAGACTGGTTATTGGGTCAAGCGGTGAGCCTGCGCATTGGCCAAAAACTCACGCTCGATGACACGCGCACTCAGCTCGATGCCGCCGGCTACCGCCTAGTCGACACTGTCTATGAACATGGCGAATTTGCCGTGCGCGGCAGCCTCATTGACCTCTTTCCAATGGGCGCTGAACACCCCGTGCGTATCGAACTATTTGATGATGAAATCGAAACGCTGCGCCTGTTCGACGGCGAAACTCAGCGCACAGTCGAGGCCATCGAAAAGCTCACCCTGATGCCCGCCCACGAATTCCCGCTCGACAAAAACGGCATCCGCCGCTTTCGCGATCAATGGGCCGATAACTTTACTGGCGATCCCAAACGCAGCAGCCTTTACACCGACGTCATCAATCGCATAGCCGGCAATGGCATTGAATATTATCTGCCGCTGTTTTTTGAGCGCTGCGATAGCATTTTCGACTACTTACCACGCAATAGCCTGATGGTCATGGAGGCCAATGCCGCCGATCAGCTAGGCCATTTTCGCGTTGAGGTTAGCAACCGCTACGAGCAATATCGTGGCGATTTAAGTCGACCACTACTCGCACCAGAAAAGCTTTTTTTAGCCGATAACGAGTGGTTTAGCGCCCTCGCTGATTTTCCGCGCATCACGCTGCAGACAGAGGCCTTAAGCGACGATCAAGTCACGCGAGCAGGCTTTCATCAGCTAGCCTTTAGCGAAGCGCCAGCGCTGCCCATCGACAGTAAAGCCGAGCAACCACTAGCGGCCTTACAGCAATTTTTAAACGCTAACACCACGCCGCGCGTTTTGCTCTGCGCCGAAACCGCTGGCCGCCGCGAAAGCCTCAGTGAACTACTTGCACGCCATGACTTAGCACCAGAGCCTGTGGCCAGCTGGGCCGACTTCTTACTCAGCGATGCGCCCTTTTGCCTAACCGTCGCCTCGCTAGAGCAAGGCTTAGTCAGCGACTCTTTCGCTTTGATTTCCGAGTCACAGTTGTTTGGCGGCCAGCGCGTCGCACAACGTCGCCGCCGTAAAGCCACCTCTGCCGATGGCCAAGCGGAAATGGCCATTCGCTCACTCAGCGAGCTGCAGCCTGGCGCGCCCGTAGTGCACAACGATCATGGCGTTGGCCGCTACCAAGGTCTAGTGACGCTTGATATGGATGGCACAGTGCAGGAGTTTCTATTACTCGAATATGCCGATTCTGCAAAGCTCTACGTGCCGGTATCGCAGCTGCAAGTGATTTCGCGCTATGCCGGCTCCGACGATGCCATGGCACCGCTGCATCGCCTCGGTACTGAGCAATGGACAAAAGCTCGCCGCAAAGCCGCCGAGCAAGTACGCGATACCGCTGCCGAATTGCTCAACCTTTACGCTCGTCGTGCCGCCCGCCAAGGCTTTAGCTGCGCCTTCGACGAAGCCGAGTATCGCCGCTTCTCTGATGGCTTTTTGTTTGAAGAAACTGCCGATCAAGCCGCCGCCATTCTCAGCACCTTGGCCGATATGCGCTCGCAACGTCCAATGGATCGCCTAGTTTGCGGCGATGTTGGCTTTGGTAAAACCGAAGTTGCCATGCGCGCAGCCTTTGTTGCCGTACAAGCAGGCAAACAGGTCGCTGTCTTAGTACCAACCACCCTGCTTTCACAACAACATGTAGAGAATTTCCGCGACCGTTTCGCTGACTGGCCCATACGCATCGATGGCCTCTCGCGCTTTCAGTCCGCTAAAGAACAAAAGGCCACACTAGAAGCCTGTGCCAATGGCCAAGTCGACATCCTCATTGGCACCCACAAGCTATTGCAACCCGATGTACAGTTTAAGCAGCTAGGCCTGATCATCGTCGATGAAGAACATCGCTTTGGCGTGCGCCACAAAGAAGCGTTAAAGCAACGCCGAGCCGAAGTCGACTTGCTCACGCTCACCGCTACGCCAATACCGCGTACGCTGAATATGGCCTTCTCTGGCCTGCGTGATTTATCGATTATCGCCACACCACCGGCACGGCGACTGGCAGTAAAAACCTTTGTGCGCGAGACCAATGAGGCAGTGATTAAAGAAGCTATCCTGCGCGAATTATTGCGCGGTGGTCAGTGCTACTACTTGCACAACGAAGTCGATAGCATCGAAAAAACTGCCGAAGAGCTTGCCCGCTTGGTGCCTGAAGCTCGAATCGGCATCGCCCATGGCCAGATGCGCGAACGCGAGCTCGAGCATGTCATGAGCCAGTTTTATCACAAGCAGTTCAATATCTTGGTGTGCTCGACCATTATTGAGACTGGCATCGATGTGCCCAGCGCTAACACCATCATCATGGATAGGGCCGACAAACTTGGCCTTGCGCAGTTGCATCAGCTTCGTGGCCGCGTAGGTCGCTCGCACCATCAGGCCTATGCCTACTTGCTCACACCACCGCAGAAATCGCTTACTGGCGATGCTGAAAAGCGCTTAGAAGCCATCGCCGCCGCTGGCGATTTGGGCGCCGGCTTTGCACTGGCATCGCAAGATTTGGAAATTCGTGGCGCCGGCGAGCTCTTGGGCGAAGGTCAGAGTGGCGACATTCACAGTGTCGGTTTCACACTCTATATGGAAATGCTCGATCGCGCCGTAAAAGCTATTCGTAGTGGCCATACGCCCAACCTAGACCAACCCTTTGAGCTTGCGGCAGATATCAATCTACGTGTTTCAGCATTGATTCCCGATGACTATCTACCCGATGTCCATAACCGTCTGCTCATGTACAAGCGCATCAGCAGCGCCGATAGCCTTGAGGCGCTAGATGAGCTGCAAGTAGAAATGATTGATCGCTTCGGCCTGCTGCCCGAGCCAGTGAAAAACCTCTTTGCCGTCAGCGTATTGCGTTTGCGAGCCAATGCGCTAGGCATCCGCAAGATCGACGCTGGACCAAGCAGCGGCCGCATCGATTTTGCGCAAGACACTAGCATTGATCCACGTCGACTGATTTCGCTGATTCAGCAACAGCCTAAGAAATATAAGCTTGAGGGTGGCGACAAGCTGCGCTTCTCAGAGGCCATGAGCGATGGTGCGGGCCGCTTAAGAGCAGTAAATGGCTTGCTAGATGCCCTGGCGAATTGAGCGCAGCAGATTTTATTTAAGCAACCTTATTTCAGCCAGCTTACCCCGCCAAATAATATGGCAGCGCCAAAAGTGCCACTAGGTAGCCGATAAAGAGACCAGGTACAAACGGCCATTCCTTTTCGGTAGCCTTAACCTCAGAACTTAGAGGCTCTGTTTTTGAGCTCTGAGGAGGAGCAACTTGGTGCGTAGAGTCTATGTGCTTCTGCGTCAAACGCTGACCTATAGCAGCAAGCGCCAACACCAGTGTGCCCACCACAAATGTCACCACCACCGTTAGCGGGTCTGTTGCCAAGCCTAATCCTGCCAGTAGCTTCACATCGCCGCCGCCTAAGCGGTTAAGCACGAAGCCCGGTAATGTAAGCAGCCCAGCAAAGGCAAAACCTAGCAAACCACTTTGCCACGATGTACCACTTAAAGCCTGCCCTTGCAGCAGCAGACTCGCTGTCGCGACAAAGAGAAAACCAAACGTGTAAGCATTTGGCACTCGCCGCAAACGCCAGTCGCTCACAGCACAGGCCAGCAACCACAGTGAAATCATCAGAACAATGACATGGCTCATATGCTGCTGCCTATAAGGACATACTTGCTGAAGCCTTTAAGTCGGTAGGGACTCTAGGTACCGCACCGATGCCTGGAAGATGAATAATGGGAACAATAGGGTTGATTGCATAGTTAGGATACACCAGTGTTATCTCTAAGCGACCGCCTGAAAAAACTGGGGGGCTAACTGCAATATTATCAACAATAGGCTGAGTCCAGCGCGCAGGAAAATTCATGCCCTCAATTTGCCTTTTAAGCTCCACAGCAACCACCGCCTTAACTGCCTCCTCATAATCTTCGCGAGCATCATCATAGTCTTCATAATGCACCGCGCTAGTGATCACTGGCACCAATGCGGCTAGGCGAGCAGACTCGGCAACACTTCGATGCATAGCCTGGGTAAGCACCAAAGGAAACATATAACTAACTAAACCCCAAAAAACCGTGAAGATAATGGTAAAGACTAGGGCAAACTCAATAACTACAACACCATTTTCATGCGTTTTCGACCCATGTTGACGTCTCATATCATTTCATCCGCACACTAGCTTCAACGTGGAGAAAATCATCGGGAATATTTGGAATTTTCCCTATTCCTGGCAGGTTTAGCTGAGGCACTAATGGGTTAGCATTATAGTTTGGATATCTAATTACTATTACTAACTCTCGTAAATTATCTGGAGAGATAGTCGGAGGAGTTTCCGTTATATAAACTAACTTGCTCTCAAACTTAGCTGGCAACAGTTTAATTAACGTGTCTTGGGCTCTGTTTTTAACTAGTGCCTTTAAGTTGGGCGATGATGTATCACTCTCTTGAGGTGCGCGCAACGCATAGCGGGTAGCATCAGCAGCAGCGTAATTCATGGTTTGATAGAGAAAAAAAGGCAAAGCGTAACTAATAATTGCCCAAAACATGCCAAACAATAATGCAAAAACAATTGAAAACTCTATTGCAGCAGCGCCTTGCTGCTGCTTAAAGCTTCGCTTTTTAAGGCAATAGCCAGACACTACGCTCTCCCGCTCGCATTTATATAACTAACTGGCCGGTACCGCACTCAACAGACAGTACTTTTACATCGGAAACACCCAGCTCCAGTCCTAATACGTCGCCTAATAGAAGCTCAAGAAGCTTACCGACACCGTTCAACACAGGGGTTAATATATCTAAAAGCGGCTTAAGTATGGTGCACAAAACTCCGCTGCAGGTGTTTGCCTTAATTTTCCCATTACTATCTAGCTCAATTCCAGAGCCTTCTGGAAGCACTACGCCGCCAGGCTTTGTGGTTAAAAATGCTGCCAAGTTACTTTCAACACACTCGTTATATTTTTTTACACTATTAGAGTCTGATCCAATCCAAAAGCTGCAGTTATTTAAAGAATAGCCATTTACCTTAGGGAAGCCACCAAAGTAAAACTCCGCATCACCATTACTGGTCCCCTTAAACATATTCCATGAGGTGCCTGATGTCTCGCACCGGCCAAGGCCCAAGAAGCAGCCTCGATTAACCGTGGTATCCCACACATCTAAAGGTAGGTTTCCGTTATCACCACCACCATTTTTTACGGCACTAATAACATCATCAATTTTGTATTTGCCGTTTCCGCCTTTCAAATTATCAGTCAAATAAGTCTTTGCAACCGCTGCAGCTACTTTATCTTCTGCTTGTGATGGAGGCCTTAATAGTCCTGTTTCAATCAAACTCAAAAGTTCATTTACGATATTTTTAACAGTTGTACCAAGAGCAAGCTCATTTCTATTAGTTGCTACTGCCTCACCAACACGTACATCACTAATAGTTTCATTCATTGCTAAAGCATCAATCACTAAGCCACCACTTGGCGTTGATAGCACATGCAAGTGCAAAAGCTTAACGAGTGAGGTGCTTTGTAACTGGCCACATATATTTCTTGTCGTCCAAGGCTGCAGTGAACCTGCCTCACCAATACACATCTGCAAGACATCTGATTCAACTTTAACGTCTGCCGTTCTTTCTTTACAATCGACATCTTCTAATGTGCCGTATGAGTTCACTAAATCAATAAAAATAGGCAGATGTACTCGAACGCCAAGCACGGTATCGAGTAAAAACTTTATTAACGGGCTTAATGGTCCAAGCAAGTTATTAGTATCAATATCGATATATAAACGAACCTGTGCATTATATGCCGTTGTACCTACAGGGCCAATGCCAATTGAAGGTGGCTCAACAATGCCTAACTTCACTGTCACACCCACTAAATTAAGGCCAGGAGTTTGCTCAGAACCCAGTTGAAGGCCATGAGAGCCCGTACCAATCGCTAATGCTGTTGTGAGTAAATCACCTAAACCGATACCAACATCTAAAGCCGCCCCTGCAACGCCATCGGTAGCAAGTGTTAATAAGCCACCTTTGCCGTCTTCATCAGGGAAAATACGAATTGGAATATCTTTTAAATTTGCAGCCAGAAGATCTTGCTCAAGCAGACCCAACTCCAATTTCACCGCACTGTCTGTAACAACGTCAGCGGATACTTCAAGCAACCTACCTAACGTTACAGCAGGTATTGAAGCTAAGCCTTTCGCATCTAAAAGCGATAAATCATCGATACCCACACCCAAACCTAACGCTTTAAGTAAGCCAGCAGGAGTAATCGTTGCAGTAGCCAGTCCAGCACTGTCTAAGACCTTAAGGTTTTCTACATTTAGGCCCACGGCCTTCAGCAATTTACCTAAAGGAGCTTTGCCATCTAGCTGTAAGAGGCGAGAACCAATTTGAAATGCAGCCACAGGTTCAGCCTCAGTGGCTACAGCACTGGCGAGTAAAGAAACAGTTTTATTCAGCAAAAATCCACCAGCTAAAAGGCTGGCAGGCACTGTCTGCTTTACTACAACCTCTACCGCTACTTGAGAGGACGGCTTCGTAGTAGAAAATTTTCGAACAGATGCGCCGCCTTCAGTTTCTAAATTAATATGACCGCATTTAGCGCTAACTTCAGTAGCTGATCCACCGTTTTTAGCCGCACTATTTCGAGCGGCCCCTGTCGCCGCAACATCCCCTAAAAGCTGACCGCACAAATGCTCAAATGCAGTGTCCATAGCAGCGATGTCGGCTATACGCTGAAGCTTGCGCTTCTCCATATATAAGCGCCCAGTATCAACAACAAGCGCCATGCACATGAGGCCCAAGAACATAAAACCGACGGTCATGATTAAAGCCGCCCCCGCTTCATGCGCGCGTCTTGGTTGGCCGAGGTGAAACAGGGAGGAATGCTTAGGAGTGCTCATGCGACGCATTATGCCCGCACCAAGCTTTAGTTTGACGGCAAAGAACTTAACTACAACAAAAGCAAACTCTGACAATACAAATACAGTTGCAATAACAAAACAGCAACATATCAACGATAATTATCGCTAGCCAATACACTAGTTACACAATTGCAGCCCCGCCCACGTTATAGTAGGTATATTGCTCAGGAGTGATGCTGCCATGAAGCGCACCATGAAAAAAGTATTGCGCCAAGATCAAAATGGCTCTGTAGCTATCGAATTTTCGCTTGTATTCGCACTACTTTTCGCGACCTTCTGGGCAATCATCAGCTATGCGCTGCCTTTTTTCTTATATCAAACCATGAACCATGCTGTCGCAGAGGCAACTCGTGAATTGGTAAAATATGAATCCCCCACCCCGACAAATGCAACCGATGAAGTAAAAAAACAATTAAATGAATTTTTACCTACGGCTTTCTTCGACAAACTCACATTTCCACCACCTAAGATTGAATTTGTAGATTTAACTGGCAATGATGAGGATGGCGACCCAGTCACTTATTCATATAAAACGTTGTCCATCAAAGTGGTCTATCCGGGCTGTAATAGCAGTAGCTTACGCGCGCACTGCATTACCCCAGCACTAAACTTATTAGGCGCAAGCATCCCTAACTTAGGTCCATATACCGCCGAAACCGAAATTCGCTTGTCGAGAGACTAAGTCATGCACATAAAAATTCGTCAATATTCGAAAAAAGAGTCTCAACGTGGCGTGGCCGTTATCGAATTTACTCTTGTGTTCACGATTGTGTGGGCAGTGTTTTGGTCACTAGTTTGCTATGTCGCACCATTAATCGTGCTGCAAACCATGCATCGAGCAAGCGCTGAAGGTGCTCGTGTAGGAGCCATGATAGATTCGGTTTCACTCCGAAAAATACAAGCAGAGGCAGCCGCAAATGAAGAGCTCGAGTCTCTTCCTGCTAGCTGGCGTGTTGGGATTAATGCCGTTGCAACAAATTGTAGCGCCCCAGAGGATGGTGAGCCCTGCTTACTTACTGTCACTATCACTCAGCCATATGCCGCTAATGCACCACTGAAGCCAATTATCAATCTACCAGGCGTTGGTACAATTCCTGCTCTGCCTGTGGAGCTGCGCTCAGAAGCATCATTACTGCTTAATTAATTCACTAACTCTACCGTATTGCCAGCATTGCAACTTAAGTTACCACCAACCTCGGCAGTAGCTAGGTTTACGCCGAGTAGACTCAGTAAGCTATTGAGTAGCGGGTCCAACAACGCTGCTACCCCTTGCAATAGTGAACTCAAAGCAGGTACTAGGCCATTAACAAGAGTTAAAGTTGTACCCAAAACGACTCCCAAAACTCCACCACCAGAGCTTGTATACGACTTCAGTTCTAAACCACTTAACGATGCTGCCAATCCACCTAATGCATTTTCCATCACAATAGACTTATAGGCAGGCTCTAAATCAATATTGGGAGGGCTGGCATAGCTTAAATCAGAGGGTGTAGCAATTAAAGCAGTCCCTGAGCTTCCAGTTTTCACTCCAATACCAACTAACACTGTCTTTTTTGCTGTTGCTTCAGATCCAGAGCCCCCAGATGGCTGCTCCCAAACAACATTTCCATAAGAGCAAATACTCAGTAGCGTACACCAAGAGTATTTTTTTCTTTTATAGCCGACCTCTAAAAGAGGTGCAGGTGATACGTTTACTGCTGAACTACTGTTGAAAAATCCTCCGCTATTTGAATCGGCTTGAATTTTTCCTACATATACACGGCCAAGCTCAGAGGACGCCAATGCACTTAAGCTCTTTGACGCGCTACAGCTATGATTAGAAACAAATGCATTAGCACCACCCACATCGAGTCCAACATCTATACTGCCAGCATCTACATATACCGCATTCGAATATGGGCACGAAAACGCCCCGTCACCACCACAACCAAGCAGTGCTTTAAGCGTGCCACCCAATAGGTCGACAACACTACCTAAAACACCTTTCTCTAGTTTTAATAGATCAATAAGTGGGCTTATTAAGGGCCCAGCAGGGCCAAGTAAGTTGGTAATGGCAACTGGCAAACCATTTAATTTTAATGAAACGAGTAACCGTAATTGCGCTGTCCGCACAAAAATATCGCCACGCTCGAGGTCAGGCTCATAACTAGGATCCGTAATACTTCCAGCGCCATTATCTATATCTCTTGGATCACCCACTGCTGAAAGTCGAGGTTTCTCAATCACACGCGCCTGTATTGATGCAATACCCAAGCCAGGAAGACTCAATGGTACAGCTGCATTTATTGCGCTACCCTCTGAGGCTAACTGAACACTCCCCTGAACCAAATCTAAAATATTCAAATTGATATCGGCCCCAGATGTTGGAAGCCCCGTTTGCAAGCCCAAAAGCTCACCAAGATTGACCGCTAGCGCACCTACTTTTGGCCTAATAATATCTAGCACACTCGCATTGAGCGTATCTCCATTCGCTCGCAACACATCTGCAGAAGCCAGCATTAAGTTCGCTAAAGTTACATCCGCGCTTAATAACTCTTCATAGCCACCAAGATTTAATCCGTCCACGCCGATCAAATCTAGCAGGTTAATATTCGCACCTGCCAATCCTTGCCAACCCACGGCATCAATATTTAAAGTCGTGCCTAACAAATTACCTAGCACAGCATTCAGCAGCGGACTCTGGCTACTATCTACTGACGCGACATTACTTCGGATTGTTAAGCGCGCTAATGGATTACCCGAGTGAACAGCTACTGCTCTTGCGGTCAATTGCGTTTCACCGCGAAATACCCCTCCAGCAACTAGGCTAGTGGTCACACTTCGTGCAACTACAACCTCTACAGCGCCGGTGAGACCTGAATCAAATACTCGTGGATTACCGCTTACACCACCGCATGTTACTGCCGAAATACTTACCGGTTGCGCTCCTGCTGCGGCATTGCCTTCCGTCTTCAAGCGAGCTAACGCTGCATTGGCTTTAGCCATAGCTTTAGCATTTGCCGTACCTAAATCATCAGCATCAAGCTCGCAGCCACGGAGCGACTCAACCTCTAATGCCACCACATCTGCAATTCGCTGCAGACTGCGCTTTTCCAAATACAGCCGTCCAGTATCCACAACCAAAGCCAAGCACAACACACCAAGCAACATAAAGCCGGCGGTCATAATCATAACCGCACCACGTTGGCGCTGAGTTAGCGCACTGTTGCTAGCAATGCTTGGCTTGGGCATTAGTTTTATTTCCCTGGCTTAAAATTATCCCCGTAATAACTTTCCTTAATGGCGTAATCGTAGGTTTTCATGAAGCGCTCAGCGGCTTTATCACGCTGTATGCCTTTTGCCGCTTGAATGTTCTCAGAGGCCATGGCGCCCTGACTTTGCACATTCAACCAAGCGTCTGTTTGCTGACCTGGTGCAATGATTGGAGCACTGCTTATGGCCTCATCGGACATCGCAAAAGAGCTCATGCTTGCAGCCAGAGTAAATGCCAGTATATGAATGCGTTTCATCGGGTCACCTCATCAAGACGAACTATCATTAGCCTTACGCCTTATGACAATGGATTAATAGGACAATTTTGTTGCGTACTCGTAACTGCTGTGGCCGTGGCTTGGCGCTGACGTATCATTTCGCGGCAGCTTTTAAGTAAATCTAAACGCTCATTTTCGGTAGGCGCTAAACGCTCGCGCCAAAACCACCAATTAGCGCGGTCACCTTTTAGCAGCGATAGCACCATCAGGTTGTAGCCAGGCTTACGATCTTCTGGCGCTAGTTCGAAGGCTGTTCGAAGCTCAAACTCAGCTTGTTGATCATTGCTAGTGAGCATGGCAACGAAGCCTAAGTCATTGCGAAAATTAGCGTCATTTGGGCGGGCTTTGGCAGCCTGCTGTAGGTAGCGATGCGCCAAGGCAAGCTCGCCCGCATCGGCCGCTATAAGACCTAGCCCATGGTCAGCATCGGCAGATACACAGCGGTCGCGCATGGCTAAGTACCACTGACGTGCTTCCGGAGACTTTAAACGGCGTAGGATGTCGGCGCGCAACACCGCAACAGCAGGCACTGAAGCAGGCAGACTTTGCACCTCAGCCAATGCTGCGTAATAGCTGCCTTCACGTACACGTTCAGAGACAACATTGCGCGTCAGCTCATCGGCGGGACTTAAGGTAGCACTACAGTCAATTCGCGGAATGCCGATGTCTGAAGTAGCCGACACTGTTGGGCGGGAGACATCTTGCTTGGGCGAGGTCTGAGCAGAGGTCGAACCACGAATCTCACGCACAGCTGTAGGTGTCTGGCAAGCAGAGAGCATCAGCACACAGCCAAGTAATACAAAGACGCGCATCACATATCCCCCATGGCATCGCCAATAGAGATAAAGCCTGGGCCGGCCAGCAAAATCAGCAGTGCGGGGAAGAAGAACACGACCATGACCACCGTCATTTTCGCCGTGAGCTTACTCACTTTCTCTTGAAGATCTGTGAGGCGCCGGCTCTCCATCACTTCAATCAGCTTGGTTAGCGAAGCACGAGCGCTGCCGCCTTGCTTAATCATCTGTCGCACAATGACCATAACATCGGTATAGCCAATATGATCAAGTGCCTCTGCCGAATTACCGAGCTCGCTCTCTAGGTCCAAACCCTGCTCGGCGCGGCGTAAGATTGGCGTTAGCTCAAACACCATTTCAGGCAAGATGGCACTGGATTCTTTCGCCATCACACGCAGCGCTTGCTCTACCGCTAAGCCAGCATCGAACAAAATTCGCAGCATTTGGATAAATAGCGACAGCTCATCATCAATCAACTTTAAGCGCGCTTCAGCCTTTGAGTTGATGACGCGCTTAGGAGCAAGCACACTAAGAATAACAACTATCGTGCCCATTAATAGCGAGTTTTGCGAATAGCCATGTATCAGCACCCACAGGCCAGTCAAGGCGATGGCAACAAGCGGCAAAACCACTTGCACGCCGTAAAGCATGGCGCGTTGTGTGGCTGAACGATAGCCGGCGCGATGCATCGCCAAGGCCAATTCGCTGTCTTTATTGATGTGCTTACGAATACGCTCTTGATCGTCAAATAGCTCAGAGAAACGCAAGCTTAATAAGCGTGCGTCTTCTTTGGCATTGCCGCGCGTCGTAAGCCGCCGTTCGACCAAGCGCCGCTCAGCTGCAATGCGCATGGCCAACCAAATGGCCACCGCTGCCGCTGCCACAATCAGCAAAAATATTACGCCGCCGTAGTAAGCATTCATTGCTAAACGCTCCTCAGCATTTTCCAAAGAACTAGCATGCCAGCCACTTGCATGCCGGCAGCACCCATCAGCACCAACTTGCCGGTCGGGTCATCGATCATTTGATAGATATAGTCGGGATTGCTAATGAGCATGAAGGCGCCAATTAACAATGGTAATGCCGATAAAATCACAGCACTGGCTCGTGTCTCGCCAGTAAAAGCCCGCAATTGGCGTTGTAATTGCTCTCGCTGCTGAATCAACGTAATGATGTTATTTAATAGGTCAATTAAGCTGCCACCAAAGCGCGAATTTACACTCACACCTAACGCCAGCACTTGTAGCTCTTTCAAGGCATAAGTGTCGGCCAGGTCAGAGAAAGCTTCAGGGATAGACATACCTAAATTGATATTGCGCTGTAGCTTGAGCATCACCGTTTTCAGTGGCTCATCGGCCTCTTTAGTAGCAATAATAAAGCTGTCGGCTAGCGTCTTCCCCGTACGCATCATGCGCACCACTTGGTCAAGCAGACGTGGTAGTTGCGTGACGATTTGGCTCATGCGCCGCTGATAAATCGTGCTTATTGCAGCCCAAGTAAAAAGCAGTAACGTTACCGCCAAAAGTGCAGCTGCTAAAATACCAAATTGGAGTGCCACCAATAGCAATAGCACAATAAGGCCTAAGCCAATCATGCGCCGATGCGTTGCTTGTAGGCTGATGCCTGCGCGCTCAAGCTGAATCGTTAACCAATCTTTGCCTGTTAGCTCCAAAGTCTTCACGCCGGCTACTGCCAAGCGCTTTGAGACCGCCTCTTCTTGAGCTTGCTTTTGCCCAATCCAGATCAAATACAAGGCACCCAGGCACATGAATAAGCCAGCAGCGACATAGGCAAAAATAATCATTAACGTAAGGCCTCAGCCTGGCGCATCAGCTCAATAACACGCGGCTTCGCCGGCCCACTGCTGGCTCGCTGATGCTCACCAGTGACACGATCTAACTTAAATAGCGGGTTGGTCACGTATTGGTCATCGCGCAGGTCTACCACCTCGGTGATCTCTGAAACGCAACGACGGCCATTCGGCAGACGTGTGAGCTGCACGACAATATCGACCGCCGACACAATAATAGCCCGCAGCGTAGCCTCAGAAATCTTCTGTCCCGACAGACCAACTAAGGTTTCCATCCGCAGCAATGAATCCGCTGCCGAGTTGGCGTGCAAGGTAGACATCGAGCCTTCGTGACCAGTGTTCATGGCCTGCAACATGTCCATGACCTCAGAGCCACGAACCTCGCCCACAATGATGCGATCTGGGCGCATCCGCAGCGCGTTACGAATCAGATCGCGAGCACTGACCTCACCAAAGCCTTCGGCATTTGGTGGGCGAGTCTCAAGGCGCACCACGTGATCATTATTGAGCTGAAGTTCGGCTGTATCTTCAATGGTAACGATACGTTCGTGATGGTTAATGAAACTCGACAACACATTTAGGAACGTAGTCTTACCCGTACCGGTACCACCGCTAACCAAAATATTGGCGCGCTGAGCAACAGCCTTCTTTATAAACTGCAACATGTCTTCGCTAACTGAGCGATAGGTCACTAAGTCATTCGCCTGCAGCAAGTCACGGCGGAATTTACGAATGGAAATGCTTGGGCCATCGAGCGCGATTGGCGGAATGATGGCGTTAACACGACTGCCGTCGGGCATGCGCGCGTCGACCATTGGACTAGATTCATCGAGTCGCCGACCAATAGGCGCCAAAATACGCTGAATCACGCGAGCTACATGGTTATCGTCAACAAAGCAAAGCTGGCTGCGCTGAATGACACCATCACGCTCGTAGAAAATCTTATTCGCACCGTTGACCATGATTTCCGTTACCGAGCTATCGCGCAGCAAAGGCTCAATGGGGCCGAAACCAACGAGCTCATCAACTAACTCTTCGGCTAAGCGGTCGGCTTCATAGCGCGAAAGTGGCAACGAGTTATCATTAACATAAGCGCTAAGTTTGATTTGTACATAGTCAAAAATAGCCTGGCGCGTGCTCTCCAAAATATTGAAATGATCATCGTCGACGCGGGCGATTAAGTGGCGATGAAAGCGAAATTTTATATTCGCAATATCTTCATCGACCTTCTTCGGCGAAAGGCGGCCACCAGGAATATAGCCCGCCATATCAGGCTCCTGTCAGCGACTGTTTAAGCTTTGCAAGGAATCCTTGATCAGCAGCGTTTTTGCCTGCTTTTTTGGCAATGGCTGGCAGCTGAATCATCGATGCCAATTCGCGATAGCGCTTAGCTAGCACCTCTTGCGGAGCTAACTCAAACAATAATTGACCAATATTCATCGCTCGCAAGCGTATCTCGGCAGCCGCGGGAAGCTCTACGTGCTTTGCACTGCCAAACGACTTAGCGATAGCCGATGAGTCTGGCGAAATCTTAGGCTGATACTGGTCCACCACGACAATGGTATCGGCCATTGGCACACCAATTTGGCGCAAGCGAGCTTGAAGATCTAAGCCAGCACGGCAGCTAGTAATCGACTGATCGACGATAAAAACCACGTGATTGGCATTACCAATCAGCAACTCAGTCATATCTACCGTAGGAAGGCCGCAAGTATTAAACACCACGTGCGTGAATAAGCTGCGCAAGGTGCCCACTAATAGAAACATTTCAGATGTGGTGATGTCTGGGATATTCAGACCTTCAGCTGGTGCCGACAGCACCCGCACCCCCGACTTATGGCGCGAAAATGCAGTTTCAACCAAGGTTTGATCAAGGCGTCGCAAGTTGCGCAAGGTATCAATAAAGCTGAACTGACCTTCCAAGCCAAACAGTAGCTGCGCCTCGGCAAAAGGCACACCGATATCGACTACTAACACCTTTGCCTCGGGTGTTGCCTTCTGAATAGCGGCCGCTATGTGTAGCGCATGAAACGATGACTGCAGAACCGGCCTTTCACTCGCCAATACCACCAAACTACCTTGGCGCATTGGGTTTTCAATGGCATCGGGCACGCGTTCGCCTAGGCGGCGAACAAGCCCAGCAACCTCGCTTGGGCGTGAATCGAAAGTAATAAAGTCTTTTGCACCAGCACGCATGGCACCGAGCAGACGTTCTTGATCAATCGATTGCCCAACAGCTACACATGCTAGCGATGGGCTAGCAGCCATCAGACCTTCAATAAATTGAACATCGGCAACCCAGTCGTCACGACGAATCGGCACAAAGACGATGGAGGCCGTGGCCATGGTGATGAGCTGCAATACATCATTGAGCTCACTCTGCTGCGACATCACAACTTCAGCAGTGCCCTCAAGCGCGCTAGATAACCAGTCAAACTGCTCACGATGCTTTGTGATTATTACTACGGATAGATCTTTAGCAGCCATGACTAATTACCTTGAAAAACCAATTGGTGTGTCGCCATAGGGAGATCTAGCACGATCAAAAAACAGAGGTAATGTTTCTGGCTCATAACGGCGCCATGCGTCGCCTGGCAGCTTCGGTGTAGCTGCGCCAGCGGCAATGGGGCTGACCAAATGAGGCGTAACAATCATTAACAGCTCGCTGTCTTCGCTGTTAAAGCTGGTCGAGCGAAAAAAAGCGCCTAATACAGGAATGTCGCCTAGACCTGGGAACTTGCTTGCATTGTCTCGCATGGTGCGCGAGACCAAACCGCTGATAACAAAGCTTTCACCATCACCTAAAGAAACAGTTGTGTCGGTGCGGCGAACACGCAAAGCGGGGACCGTAGAGCCATTTAGTGTGACAGAGTTAGCAAAATCTAACTCACTAACCTCAGGAGCCACCTTCAGGCTAACTTGGGTGCGACTAAGCACCGTAGGCGTTACCGATAAACGCACACCAAACTCTTTGTATTCAATGCTTATTGAGGAGCTTTCACCACCAGAACCACTAGGAACTGGAATCGGAACTTCGCCACCGGCCAAGAATGTTGCCGACTGGCCACTCATTGCGGTCAATGATGGTTGACTTAGCGTGTAGGCATAACCTGTTTGCTCCAACATATCGATGGCTGCAGATAGCTTGCCATTGGATTTTTGCAGGAAAATACTAAACGGGTTCTTCAAAGCTGCCGCCGTGGTGACACCAAAATTACTAGTCAGGCGATTAAGCTCAACACCTAACTCACGTAAACGGCTACGACTTAACTCAACAAAGCGAATGTCTACCTGCACTTGCGACGGTAAAGCCTCTAACTCTTCAGGCTTTAATGGCGCCAAGGTTTGCGCAACGCTAGGCGGAGATAGCACAGCCACTTGCGTGCGTAAGGGCTCAGACTGGCATTTGGTCCAAACAAACAAACTCGTGCTACCGACTTTGCGACCCTGCAAAAGCACTGTTTTGCTATCGATTAGCGCGACATCTGCTGTTGCTGGCTCGCCAATTGAAATACGGGTGATTTGCCCCGGCATGGTGATGGTCTCTTGCGAGCCTTCAACTAGGCTGTAAACACTAGGCAGCTCAGTGCCTGGAGCAAAGCAGCCAGCCTCCGCCGCTTGAGTTGACGCGCTAAAGCCAAGCAGCATGAGAGACAACGTAAACGATGACCAACGCTTGGACATCATAGTCATAGAACTTCCTTGCGCCGAAGAGTGGCGAAGCATTGAGTAAGCGGAATTCATCATTGCGTGGCCTGCTGGGCATTTAAGCCACGGTAAATCATCACAGGCGCCTCTTTGGGGGCGGCAGGCGTGCTACGCACACGCGTTGGTGCTCTCGGCTTTGCAGACGCTGGTTGAAACTCAGATTCTAAAGCAAATTCACGCTGCTGCTTATTAGGCACCGAAGTTTGCTTCGCTACAGAGTCACCGATCTGACGCTCCGCTGCTTTTTTCGGGTCTTTATTTGCCTCGTCTATTGCCGCCTGCGAGTCAGCCAATGTTTCGGCTGTTGGGCGAATGGCTAAGCGCAAAGTACCCAAGGTGCTAATGAGCAATAAGCGTGGAGCATCCTTTTCGGTAACAGCCAATACCGCTGTGCTTGCCCTGCCCCTTGCTTCTTTACGCGCCGCTTTAGCATCAGTTTGCTCTACACCACCAGCCGAGCTAATGATTTCCGAGCCAAAACTAACCACTCGCAGCGACCGCATAGCGATTTGAGCAGAGTCTTTACCGCCCTGCTCACCGCGCAAAAACAGTAGTACATCGACTAAGTCACCGGGTTGCACAAAACCACCACTACCAATTACTTCACTAACTGGAATAGCAACTGCACGCTCGCCTACTCTTAATAAGCGCGCGACATCACTACCTGGCTGCAAATGACCAAGCTCTAAAATAGTGCCGGCCAGAAGCTCCGTATGCACTGGCTGATCGAGAACCT
>JBFJJU010000033.1:0-23325 GCA_041612115.1 Perlucidibaca sp. | reverse complement strand
GGGCTGGCCAAGGTTGGTTAGGCGTTGTCATCTTGCTGACATGTGCCTTGGCGCTTGGCATAGCATTACTCTGGTGGGTTTTACGCGCGTTTGATGAAACGTATGATGGCAATTAATACCACTGCACCAACAGTGGCAACGATGATGCTGGCAATAAAGCCGCCGCTCGATGCCAAGCCTAGTGCCTCAAATAATTTACCGCCGATGACAGCGCCGACAATGCCCACGACGATATCGCCAATGATGCCGTAGCCGCCGCCTTTCATCACGACGCCAGCCAACCAGCCGGCAATTAGACCTACTATAATCATGCTTAACATAGACATCTCCGATTGATTTAATAATGCGCCACGATACAGTTTGTATCATGAGAGCGAGGCAAGCGTGTAGCTAAGACAACAATTTGGCCACATTATAACTAACGGAAGTTGCACATCTTTGCATTGAAATAAGTACTCTTACTGCTATGTGTACGCGTTAGTTGATTTTCGTACGCGCTAAAAAGGCTGTTTTTTATGGCGTTGCTTCGCTGGTACAAACCGTCCACGAGCTTTTTGGCTTGGTTGAGCCTACTAGCCTCGCTATTACTTGTCACAGTAATAGCCGTGACCTTGTCCGATTCGCGAACTCGACACACTGCAAATATCAAGCTCAATAATGAGCTGCTACGCATGAGCGCTCTGCGCAGTGAGCAGTTTAAAAGTCGAATCGATGCGCTGCGTAATGACGTGCATTTTCTTTCGCGCTTACCCCCGTTAAAAGGCATGACCCGTGCGGCATTTAATGGCGGTATGGATCCGCAGCTACAGATAAGCTCCGATGTTTGGGCGCAACAACTAAATAATGTCTACCTGGCCTATCTTGAAACCAATCCAGCGCTTCTACAAATACGTTTAATCAGCGTCAAAGATGATGGCAAAGAGCTTGTTCGCGTGGATAAGCGCAGCGGAGTGGCCAAAATTGTGCCCATGGATCAGCTGCAAAATAAGGCTGATACGCTGTATTACCGTGAGGTCTTAAAGCTTAAGCCACAAGAGATTTATATCTCACCAGTAAATCTTAATCGCGAGTATGGCAAGGTTGAGATCCCGCACACCTCAGTGTTTCGCTTAGCCACGCCAATCTACACGCCAGATGGCCAGCTCTATGCCATGGTGGTACTGAATTACGATGGTAAAAGCTTATTGCAGAGTATCGAGGCGAGACTGCCTAGTTATGCTCAGGCCTTCGTCACTAATCCAGGTGGCGACTTTATTCTGCATCCAAACCCTTCACATGAGTACGGCTTCGACTTAGGTAAGCGCTATCGTTGGCAAGACATGGCTACTGCTAATATCACTGAACCAGATATTCCGCATGGTATTACCCTCTGGAATACCATGGATGATCACGTACTTCATGCTGCTTTTAGGTCTGTAACTATTGGCGATGGCCGTACTGCATACCCATTAAGTATTGCCATCGCAACCGATGATCGAATGGTCATGGACAATGTCATTGCGGCGCGAAAAACAGTCTTACTGAACATGCTGTTAGTCTCGCTTATTAGCATGATATTTTTGCAGTTGTACTTAATTATTAGGCGACGTCAGCGACTAATTGATATGCAGCAAAGCCGGCAAGCGGCGATTGTTGCCAGTGCTAGCGATGCCATTATTGTCACCACGTTAACCGGCACGATTTTGAGCTGGAACCAAGCATCAACACGGCTCTTTGGTTACTCAGCGGAAGAGGCCATTGGCTGCGATATAGCCACATTGATTGGCGGCGATACATCTGAAACCGCGAGTACACAAAAAACGCTTAGCCAAGGCTTAACGGTGCCGCATTTCAGCACAAGCCGCGAGCAGCGCGACGGCAGCGTAATCTATGTGTCGTGCTCGATTTCGCCGGTACTGGATGCGCAAGGGCAAGTCACCGCCGTGGCGCATAGCCTACGTGACATCAGCCGAGAAAAAGCTGCTGAGGCTGAGGTTTTAGCACTCAATGCCAACCTTGAGCATCAAGTCGAGGAGCGCACAGCGGAGCTGTTGGTTGCTAAGGAGCGCGCTGAAGTGGCGAGTCAGGCTAAGTCTGCCTTTGTTGCCAATATCAGCCATGAAATTCGCACACCAATGAATGCGGTTTTGGGCATCACGCATTTGCTTGGCAAAACGAAACTCAGCGCCGATCAAACCAAATACCTAAACATGCTGCGCGGGGCAGGCGAGTCACTGCTAACGCTACTTAATGACATTTTAGACTTTTCGAAAATTGAAGCCGGCCACATGGCTTTGGTGGAGTCGCCATTCCGTCTTAATGATGTACTGAATGTTTTAGCCACCATCATGTCGGTTAACGCAGCGCATAAATCCATCGAGCTGATCATCGGTGTTGAGCCCGATGTTGCTGAAAGCTATGTAGGTGATGTGCAGCGCTTGCAGCAAGTGCTAGTGAATTTAGTTGGCAATGCCATCAAGTTTACGGAAGAGGGTGAGGTGGCCTTACTCGTCGACAATTATCGCGACTCAGAACTAGGACCTTGCGTGCGCTTTCGTGTGCGCGATTCAGGTATTGGTATGACTGCTGACCAGCAGGCGGGACTATTCGCGCCGTTCTCGCAAGCCGACGCATCCATCACGCGCCGCTTCGGCGGCACTGGTTTAGGCTTGGCCATTTCGAAGCGCCTAGTCGCGCTAATGGGGGGCTCCTTGCTGCTTAGCAGTGAGTTTGGCGTAGGCACGGAGTTTAGTATCTGCATACCGCTAGCGCTTTCTGATTTAGACCTAGATATCCAACGGTCAGCGAATAAACTTGGCGATTTACGCGTACTAGTTGTCGACGACAATCCCACCAGCTGTGAGTATCTGTGCAAAGCCATTAAGAGTTGGGGCTGGCACGCCAGTGCAGCTGCCAGTGGTAAAGATGCTTTAGCCGTGATTAATCGCGCACAAGCAGCACACAACGCTTTCGATGTTTTGGTGCTGGATTGGCAAATGCCTGGCCTTGATGGTTTGGAGACTATGTCGGCAGTGCAGGCTGAGCATCCTGAAGCATCCTGGCCGATGGTGATTATGGTCAGCGCCTTTGAGCAGTCAGAGATGCAGCAGGCCTTAGGCAAGCGCAGCATAGATGCGGTGCTAGTTAAGCCAGTGACTAGCTCTAATCTATTCGACACCTTGCATGAGGCGATGGCTAAGCATCGCGGCGAAACCTTAGTGGCTTTGCCAAAAACAGTAGAGCAGCCATTGCTTGGTGTTCACATCTTATTGGTTGAGGATAATGCGTTAAACCGCTTTGTCGCCGGCCAAATGTTGACTCAGGCTGGTGCTGAGGTGCGTATGGCTGAGCACGGTGAGCAGGCCATTGAGGCGATAAAATCTGACCCTAGCGCCATTGATTTAATTTTGATGGATATCCAAATGCCAGTAATGGATGGCATCACGGCGACCGAGCACTTACGCCAGAGCGAGCAGTGGAAAGGGCCTATTCTGGCAATGACTGCTGGCGTGCTCGACAGTGAGCGAGAGTCGTATTTGGCGGCGGGCATGAATGGCTTTATCGCCAAGCCAATTATCCATGAACAAATGATGGCATCGATTAAGGCCATTTTAGAGAGCCAACCTAAAGCTACTGCTTCGGCCTTAGTTGCTGGCAAGCGACTAGCAATTCCAGTACAAAAAATGTTAGCAGACTTCGATGTCTCGTCATTGTTAGCCTTGGCGCAAAACGACTCAGGCTATGTCGATGCTCTAGCTAAAATTATCGCTAAAGCGGTTGCCGCAGGCGTATCGCCACTAAGCGATGCTAATGCTGCTTGGATCGCCGGCGATAGTGATCGTGCCGCTGGAATACTGCATAGTTTGCGTGGCTCACTAGGCTCATTGGGCGCACAGCATTTTGCACATATTGCACTGCAGCTTGAGTTGGCCATTAGTGCCAATGACGCCGCGCAAGTGCAGCCATTGTTCGATGCAACAACGGAGTCTTTGATTGCATCACTAACACAAGCCGCGCGTTGGCTAGAAAGCCGTCAGTAATAAGGAGCTGGGATGATTAAGGTTGTTGCAGCGATTGCCTTGCGTGATGGCTTAGTGTTGGTAGCTAGGCGCGCACTCGGTCAGCGCCAAGCAGGGCTTTGGGAGTTTCCTGGCGGTAAGATTGAGGCCGGCGAAAGCGATGCCGAAGCATTGGCGCGTGAGCTACACGAAGAGCTCAATATTGCTGCGCATATAGGCGAGGAATTTGCGCGCACGCAGCACCATTATGCCGATGTCAGCATCGAGCTAATTGGACTGTTTACTGAATTGCCCGAGATGGACTGTGTGCTCAGTGTGCATGACCAAATCGATTGGGTGCCAATCGGGCATTTAGCGATGGTAGATCTAGCGCCTGCAGACATTGTATTAGCGCAAAAACTGATGAGTGAGTTTGCCTAGTCGCCATTTTGTGCCAGCAGATTGGCCGGTATGAAAGGTTATTTGTATGAAAAGTGTTGTTACTAAGTTTCACTCATGATGTATATTGCCAAACATAAGTAATACAAAAAAGGCAGTACCCCATGCTCATTTCATTTCGAAAGGCAACGCTTGTTGCTCTTGTAACGTCTACGGCACTTTTAGCCGCTTGTAGCGACTCAACCAAAACATCTTCGACAACTCCTCCTTCGCCTCGTATAGACGCCGCCTGTATTGAGGCTGGTCCAAGTGCTCGTGAGCAAGTATTAACGCGACTCTCTCTTGCTCGTGCCGGTGACACGGTAGCCTTCTGCGAAGGCTATTTTGAGATGTCCACGGGTTTGCTGGTCAATAGCAAAAATGGCATTACCCTGAAGGGTGCTGGTAAAGATAAAACCATCCTGAACTTTCTCAATAGCGACAGCGGTGAGGGTATTAATGCTAGTTATGCCGATGGCCTAATACTGCAAGGCTTTACTGTGGAGGACACACCGGGCAACGGTGTTCGAGTGTATCGCTCTGAATCAGTGACAATTCGCGACGTGCGTGTGCGCTGGCATGATGCCGCAGGTCGCGATGAAACTAGCGATAAATACACGCCGCGCTCGGATGTCGGCGCTTATGGCTTGTATCCAGTTGAGACACGCCATGTGTTGATGGAGGATTGCGAATCTCACGGTGCTTCCGATGCTGGCATTTATGTTGGTCAGTCAAACGACGTCATCGTGCGAAACTGTTTGGCAACGTATAACGTGGCTGGCTTCGAGTTTGAAAACACCTATCGCGCGTTATTTGAAGACAACGTAGCGACAAAAAATACCGGCGGATTTTTAATTTTTGACTTACCTGACCTCCGTCAATACGGCGAAAAGAACGTCGTACGTCGCAACAAAGCCTATAACAACAATATCGATAACTTTGCGCCAACAGGCAATATTGTCGGTCTAGTGCCGCGTGGCACCGGCATGTTGGTTCTCGCATCAGACCAGCTAGAGATTTACGACAACGATATTACTGGCAATGACAGCTTCGGCATTGCAATCGTTAACTATGGCTTAGTCGATCGCAACTACCCCGATCAGCGTTATGACTTTTATCCCGAAGGCATTGAGATTCATAACAACCGTTTCTCCGGCAATGGTCAGAGCCCTCAGCTACCCATTGCCGATCGTGGCATCGCTTCAGCCTTACCATTGTTGATGCGCGTGAAAAACTTTGGTCGCGGCGCTGATATCGTTTGGGACGGCGGTGAGGATGTGCCCAACGATTGCACAGACTATCCTGTTGATGAAGATGGCATTCCACTCAATGAGCCAAACAATGCTGAAACACGTTATGAGCCACGAGTGGATGAGCGTGGCCGTCCTAACTACTATCGCTCCGATAAAGAACCGAAGTGCAAATATAATGCATGGAAATTCGATGCCAATAAAAAGCTGAAAAAGCCCGAGAATGGCTTGTGCTTAAGTAATAACAGCCACAAATCAAACCCATTAGTGACACCGTTCTTGAATGCCGGTTTGAGCCGATCTGATATTGGTCCAGAGCTAATTCAACAAATTATTGTGCCTGGAAGCAGTGATACCGCGCCGTATGCTTGCGACCTACCAGATCGCCCAATTCCTGTGTTGAACCTGCCTTATAAAGTAGTCGCAGAACAGGTTGCCCCATCAGCAGCTGCTATAGCTGCCGCATGTTCTGCAGTAAAGCCAGGCCAAGTAAACTGGGCTGCATTAGCAAAATTTGACTGCCCTGAGTTGAGCCAGTATGGCCTGTTTAAAGTGGCCAATGACCCGCTCAGTGGTGGCCAGGGCGAGTTCGTGATGCCCTACGAGCTCAATAGCACGCTGTTTTCAGACTATGCCAGCAAGTATCGCGTGATCTTCTTGCCGCCAAATGCTCAAGGCGGTGTGCAGCCGGCAAAATACCAAGACCACATGTCTACCAACAGCATTAACGAGTCACTGGACTTTCCTGTTGGCACAGTGATTTCAAAGACATTTACTTTCCGCACAGAAGACAGTGCAGGCAAGCTGCTTCGCGAGCATATTGTCGAGACACGCTTGATCATCAAGCGTGATACCCCAGTGGGTGAGCGCTGGATTGGCCTGCCATATGTATGGCAGCAGGGTAGTGACGGCAAGCCAACGAAAGCTGTTCTAGCTCTTGCTGGCGACAATGTTGCAGTACAGTGGGATTATTTAGACCCCAATCCTAATGTGAAGAAAAATAACGAACGCGCTCGTTATAAAGGTGCATCTGCATCGTATGCCGTGCCTGCCGCACTGAACTGCATCACCTGTCATGGTGGCGATGACCGTCTTGGTGCAGCGCCTATTGGGCCAAAAGCACGCAATATGGATCGTGGTATGAACAAAGACCGAACCGGTGAAGGTCAGCTAGAGTTTATGGCGCGAAAAGGTTGGTTAACTGGTTTTAATGCTGACGCATCTAAGCGTGACACACCGATGGCGACTATGGAGATCCCAGGCAGTGGACCAAGTAAGGCTTTACCTGGCACACCGCGTGATGTTCACGAGCGAGTACGAGCTTACTTAGAGGTGAACTGCGCCTACTGTCATAACAGCAGCGGCAACGCTTCTAACTCGGGCTTACTATTAGATAGTTTCCGCACAGTAGATGTGCGCTACGGCGTGTGTAAGAAGCCTGTGGCAGCAGGTCGCGGCTCAGGTAATCGTGGCCACGACATTGTACTTGGCAATGATGCTGCTTCAATCATGAGCTTCCGTGTTGGTTCAGCTGAAGCAGGTGTTCGTATGCCGCCAATTGCTCGTAGTGTTGTGCATGGTGAGGCCTCGGCTTTGATCAATGAGTGGATTAATACGAGCCTGCCCGACCTAAACGCCAAAAATAATGACGAGATTAAAAATGAAGGCAGCTGTAATGACAGTGAGTTACCGCTATTGCTGACGGAGTTACTGCCAGCAGAACTTAGTGGTGTGATTGCTCAAATCCAAGAAGCCTCTGGCGGCCTCGTCAATATTAGTGCGGTAACTGATTTGCTTGAGTCCATCACTAAAGGTGTCACTGGTGCGCTATCACCCACTCAGAAAAGTGAGCGCGCCATGAAAGGGACGCCAGCGGCTAACCGTTAGTTTTCTGCTGCATTACTGTAGAAAATGCCGTCTCCTGAAAGCCAAGCAGGAGGCGGCATTTTTTCTTATACTGCCACCCTCGATTATGTTCATTGAAGCTATTTTATGACTGCCGCTCAAAAGCCTATTCGCACCCGCGTAGCACCATCGCCCACAGGCGATCCGCATGTTGGTACCGCCTACATTGCACTCTTTAACCTATGTTTTGCTCGCCAACATGGCGGCCAATTTATTTTGCGCATTGAGGATACTGATCAGCAGCGTTCAACGCCTGAGTCTGAGCGGCAAATTTTAAGCTCGCTAAAATGGTTGGGTCTGAATTGGGATGAAGGTCCCGATATTGGCGGTCCGCATGCGCCATACCGCCAAAGTGAGCGCAGTGAAATTTATAAGGCTCATACGCAGCAGCTCATTGATAATGGTCATGCTTTCCATTGCTTCTGCAGTAATGAGCGCTTAGATGCTCTGCGCGTTGAACAAACCGCGGCAAAGGCCAGTATTGGTTACGACGGCCATTGCTTGAGCTTAAGCAAAGCTGATGTCGCTCAGCGTCTGGCTGTGGGCGAGTCATCGGTGGTGCGTTTGAATGTGCCAAGGCCTGCTGCCGATGCTCCAGCGAGCGAACGCCTGTGTACGTTTACCGACATGTTGCGCGGCGATATTGAGATTGCTTGGGAGCAGGTCGATATGCAGGTGCTGATGAAGGCCGATGGCTTGCCGACATATCACCTAGCCAATGTCGTGGATGACCATTTGATGGAAATCAGCCACGTGCTGCGCGGCGAAGAGTGGATTAGCTCAGCACCGAAACATCAGCTGCTGTATCGCTATTTTGGCTGGGATATGCCGACGCTATGCCACATGCCATTGCTACGTAATCCTGACAAATCCAAGCTGTCGAAGCGTAAAAACCCTACCTCAATTACTTATTACGAACGCATGGGCTATCTGCCGCAGGCCGTGGTGAATTACCTTGGTCGCATGGGTTGGTCCATGCCTGATGAGCGTGAGCAATTCAGTTTGGCTGAGATGATTGCGCACTTCGACGTGACACGCGTGTCGCTGGGCGGGCCCATTTTCGACGTGGAGAAGCTCGCTTGGCTGAATGGTCAGTGGATAAAAGCCTTACCAGTGACTGACTTTGTTGCGGCATTCCAACAGTGGATTACGCCAGAATATCTCGCACGCGTGGCTAGCCAAATTCAAACACGAGTACAGACTTTATCTGAAGCCGTGGACTGGGCTGGTTTCTTTTTTGCTGGGTCGGTTGGCTTAACTGCCGAGAAGCTGCAGCAGAAAAAACTGACACCTGAGCAAGTGAAGCAGCTATTGCAGCTGAGTTTGTGGGAGCTGGAAGTCTTGCCTTTATGGGATCACGAGCACATCAATGCGCTCATGCAGCGCTTGAGCGAGGCACTGGGCCTCAAAATGCGCGACTTTATGGCACCATTTTTCGTGACAATCGCCGGCACGCCATCGGCACCGCCGATTATGGAGGCTATGGCGATTATTGGCCCAGACATGACGCGCGCGCGTTTACGTGAGGCCATTGCGGTGTTGGGCGGAGTGTCTAAGAAGGAAACGAAAGCATTAGAAGCCCAACTTGCGACATTCCGCCGTGGTGAATCGCTAATTGAAATGCCCGCTGAAGGGTAAACTCAGCTAAAAGAAAGCGTTACTGCGCTAGTCGAGCCGCTCGCGACGGAGTAGCTCGGTCTTGTGCTCAATGCCCCATTTGTAGCCGCCCAGCCCGCCATCGCTAGCAATAACGCGGTGGCAGGGCACGACTAAGGCGATAGGATTAGCGCCACAGGCACTGGCTGCGGCGCGAATGGCTTTCGGTCTTCCCGCCGCAGTTGCAAGGGCTTTATAGCTAATGGTTTGACCACGTGGGATGCGGCACAGCGCTTGCCAAACAGCCTGCTGAAACTCGGTGCCAGGCAAGTCCAAAGGTAGGGCGATGGTCGCCGGCTCGCCCTTGCTCATTGCCGAAATGGCTTTCGCGGTGGCTTGATGCGCGCGTTGTTCATCGGCGCTCATCGGCAGGCACTGAGCTTTGGGGTGTTCAGCCTGCAGACCGGCAATCAGCTCTTCATCGTTTGCGCTAATGATCACAGAGGCGATGCCTTCGGCGCCTATGGCTAGCAACAGCCGGCCAGCCGCGCCATCGAAGCACTGGTAGCGCAGTATGTATTTAGCTGTTCGCGGAGCTGCTTTAGTTGCGGCTTGCCTAGGCTTAGGCGCTGCAGCGTTCGACTTCTGATTCATGAGCATGTTCCTGTTCGTTCTCAGCAATGAGCCGACCCCAAGCCGATACCACCGCTTGAATACTCGCCAAAGTGGTGTCATTTGCCATGGCGCTGGCGATGATTGTGCGCTCGCCGTGACGAATTTGCACGCAGGCCAAGGCTTCGGCGGCGGTGTTATTGCTCAAGCTAAACTCATCATAATGTTCAACGATGGCCTCTATGCCGGAGTGCTGGCTTAGGCCATGAACGACAGCTGAGATCAAGCCATCGCCAACTCCGACAATATGCTGTGAGCCTAAGTCGGCCTCGATGCGCACTTGGCCATCGCGGCGCTGGGCCTGATAGTCACTGACCTGCCAGCCGGTGGGTACATCTAGGCAATGCGCATCAAACAAGCTGGAAATAGTGTCGGCATCGACTTCGCCGCCGCTGATCTCAGCCGCCGCCTGCACACGCTTGGAGAAGGCAATCTGCATCCAGCGCGGAAGCGTGATGCCAACGTGTTGCTCAAGCACATGCAAAACACCGCCTTTGCCCGACTGCGAGTTAATGCGCACGACTTCCTCATAACGCCGGCTTAAGTCGCGCGGGTCGATCGGTAAATAGGCGACATCCCAGGGCGAATCAGCGCTGACTGGTGCGCTTTGGCGATTCAAACATTTGCGAATGGCATCTTGGTGGCTGCCTGAAAACGCCGTAAACACGAGCTCGCCAGCGTAAGCGTGGCGCGGGTGCGTGGTGATTTCAGTGACGGCCTCTACGGTGTCGATGATGTCGCGCATATCCGACAAGTCCAACTCCGGGTCTATGCCTTGGCTATAGAGGTTCATCGCCATGGTCACCAAGTCCATATTGCCGGTACGTTCGCCATTGCCAAGTAAGGTGCCCTCGACACGATCGGCACCGGCCATCACGCCGAGTTCGGCTGCTGCAACACCGCAGCCGCGATCATTGTGGGTGTGCAAGGACACGCAGAC
The DNA here is from genome assembly GCA_041612115.1 of Perlucidibaca sp. Lineage (GTDB taxonomy): Bacteria > Pseudomonadota > Gammaproteobacteria > Pseudomonadales > Moraxellaceae > Perlucidibaca. The sequence continues at coordinate 12,547 of JBFJJU010000033.1, read as the reverse complement.
GTGCTCGCGCTGTGCCATATGCTCGATCATCCACTCAATGCAGTCGGCAAAAACATTTGGCGTGCTGACCTCGACCGTGGCTGGCAAATTGATAATGACCGGCTGGCCTTTGGCAGGCTGCCAAACGTCAATCACCGCATTGACGATTTCCGCAGCAACTGGCAATTCGGTGCCGGTGAAGCTTTCTGGCGAATACTGAAATGTCCATTGCGTCTCGGGATGCAGCGCGGCGTGCTCAGCGACACAGCGCGCACCGGCTACAGCAATAGCTTTCACACCGGCAACATCGGTCTGAAAAACTTGTTCGCGCTGGGTAATAGAAGTCGAGTTATAGACATGCACGATGGCACGCTTAACGCCGTTTAATGACTCATAGGTGCGCGCAATTAACTCAGGGCGTGCCTGCGTTAAGACTTGAATGGTGACGTTGTTGGGGATGCGATCTTGCTCAATCAAGGCGCGTACAAAATCAAAGTCGGGCTGCGATGCCGCTGGAAAACCCACTTCTATTTCACGAAAACCACAGCGAACTAAGCATTCAAATAAACGAATCTTTTGTGCCACGGTCATGGGTTTGACCAACGCCTGATTACCATCACGCAAATCCACGGCACACCAGCGTGGCGCTTGTGTGATGACGTGATTGGGCCATTGCCGCTGTGGTCTAGCGACGACGGGCGTTGGGCGGTATTTGCGATGATCAAAAGCCATGATGATGTCCTTAGTGTTGTGCTGTTTTAGCACGCTATTGATGTGGCGTAACGCTGGCCCTTGTGAGGTTGGCGCTGAAAACGCTAAGTGAGCTAAGCAATGAGTTAAGTGTAGGAGGGCGCGTGCGCAATTGCTGTGCTTTAGCGAGCTTGATATCGAATATATTGGTGATATATTGTCATATATGTCATATAAATGGATAAATATTGCGCTATGAGCATAATTGAAAGCAATTTAGATAAGTTCGACAAGCAAATTTTGGCGCTTTTGCAAGCAGACGGTTCGCTCAGCAATTTACAGCTGGCTGAGCGCGTGGGCTTATCGCCATCACCGTGCTTGCGCCGCGTGCAAAAGCTAGAGGCCATGGGCGTGATTACGGCTCGGCGTGCTTTGCTCTCGCCCAAAGCCTTAGGTTTAGGGCTGACGGTGATGATCCAAATTAGCATGGACAAGCATACGCCGGAGCGCTTTGAGCATTTCGAAACCACCATTGCTGATTATGAGGAGGTGCAACAGTGCTACCTCATAACCGGGCAAAGTGCCGATTATTTGCTGAAAGTGGTGGTGCCCGACATGGATCGCTATCAGGATTTTCTGCTCAATAAGCTCACACGAATAGATGGTGTTAGTGGTGTGCATTCAAGCTTTGTCATGCGCCGCGTGGTCGATACCACGGCGCTGCCGCTGCACTATTTGTAATTTGACTCTATAGTTGATGGCCTAAGCCGATCTACGCGAGGAATTCATCATGAAGCAGCTATTAATCGTTGCTCATGCACCATCAGAAAATATGCAGGCTTTAGTCAATGCCCTGAGTCAGGGTGCGCAAGACGGTGAAATTGATGGCGTCACGGTCGTCGTTACCGAGGCATTTAAGGCTACACCGGAGCACGTGTTGGCCTGCGATGGCATCATTCTGTTTACCTCAGAAAATCTTGCTTATATGAGTGGTGGCATGAAGGATTTTTTCGACCGCTGTTACTATCCGGTACTGGAGCGTAAGCAGGGCTTGCCTTGTGCATTATTAATTCGCGCAGGTTCCGATGGCACTGGGACACGACGAGCCATTGAGTCGATAGTCACAGGCCTACGCTGGCAATGGGTGCAAGAGCCAATAATATGCCGTGGAGAATGGCGAGCTGAGTTTGTAGCACACGCGCGTGAGTTAGGTATGGGCGTGGCAGCGGGCTTATCGGCCGGTATCTTTTAGCGCTTATCGAAGAAATTTTGGCTGCGTTTTAAACAAATATACCAAGAACTGTGCAAAGCGTGTGCAGATGGGCGGAAAATTGCTAATAGTGTGTTGACAGCATCTAGCCTGCTCAATAAACTGCGCGCCTCGAACAGCAGCAAGCACCCAGTAGCTGTTTGAAGTGTGGGGCTTTAGCTCAGCTGGGAGAGCGCTACAATGGCATTGTAGAGGTCAGCGGTTCGATCCCGCTAAGCTCCACCACTTTGGCCCCATCGTCTAGCGGTTAGGACATCGCCCTTTCACGGCGGTAACCGGGGTTCAATTCCCCGTGGGGTCACCACACAATGAAAGCCCAGCTCTAACCAGCTGGGCTTTCTTGTTTCTAACGCCGATATTTTCTCAGTTCCTGCATTCAGTCTCCGCTTTCTCTGCGCATTTTTCTTGACTTTCCAGTCATGAACTTGTGTCATCCGCTTACCGTTTTTGTTGGCGGATGTCATAAAGGAAATCTCATGTCGTATCGCTCTGCTTTTCGTGCCGATTTATTTGCTGGCCAAACTCATATTGTCACCGGTGGTGGCTCCGGTATTGGCCGTTGCTGCGCTCATGAACTCGCCTCGCTTGGCGCCAATGTCGTACTCATTGGCCGTAATGTTGAGCGCTTAGAGGCTACACAAGCCGAAATCATTGAAGATGGTGGCAAGGCCAGCTTTTACAGCGTAGATATCCGCCAAGAGGCCGATGTGCGCGATACCGTCGCCAAGATTGTTGCAGATCACGGCCAAATTCATGGTTTGGTTAATAACGCTGGCGGTCAGTTTCCGGCGCCATTGCTGAAGATTTCAAAAAATGGTTGGGACGCCGTCGTTAGCAGCAATTTAACCGGCGGCTTTTTGATGGCGCGCGAAGTCATGAACCAATCCATGGCTAAACACGGTGGCTCTATCGTCAATATCATTGCCGATATGTGGCGTGGCATGCCTAGCATGGGGCACTCGGGTGCCGCGCGCGCGGGCATGCTCAGCTTCACTGAAACTGCGGCTGTCGAATGGGCCTCATTCGGCGTGCGTGTGAATGCCGTGGCGCCAGGCTTCATCGCTTCTAGCGGTATGGATAGTTATGGCGATGAGTTCGCCAACCATGTCATTCCACAAATGCGCGGTACAATTCCCTCTAGTCGCATGGGTGACGAAGATGAAATCAGCAGTGTCATTACCTTTTTGCTTTCGCCAGCCGCGTCGTACACTACGGGTGCATGCATCTGCGTCGACGGTGGATCATCGCTCAATACCAAGCTCTTTGGTCTGAGAGAGCACGACCGTATGCCCGAGCAAAAAGCCTTTCATCGCGCCGTAAAGCCTTTGGCTGTGCAGCGCATGATGAAAAAACAGGCACAATAATATGGGCTTAGACGGCGTTTGGCCTGAGTGGCAGGTGAGGGCGGATGGCCTGCATATCGCGCTACGCTTTGGCCACTTTGACGCCGTTCAAGGCTTTATTACCGAGCTAATGGCGTGGGCGCAGCGCAATGACCATCACCCCGAGGTCAGCTTTGGCTATGCCCAAGCCACGGTGACGTGGTTTAGCCACGACATGATGGCGATTACCGAGCGTGACCACCGTGCCGCTCGTGCAACTCAGCAGCTAATGACCACATGGGGCGCTACGGTGATTTAGCGCAATCGGTTACACTCCTTTTTTTCTGGCTGTCTTGGCCAATCATGGAGTGGTTGCTTGACGCATACCGAAGCCTTTTTAAAAGATCTTGCCATCATCATGATGGCCGCCGGTTTTATTACGCTCGTATTTCATCGCTTTAAACAGCCGGTAGTGCTTGGCTACATTTTGGCAGGCATCATTATTGGCCCGCACACGCCTCCATTTCCCCTGATTTCCGACCGCGACACGATTCAAACCATGGCCGACTTGGGCGTGGTGTTTCTGCTGTTTTCGCTTGGCCTTGAGTTCAATGTTAGCAAGCTGAAAAAGGTCGGTGGTACGGCGTTAATTGCTGGCACGGCAGAGATTAGCTTGATGCTCTGGGCTGGTTACAGCCTAGGCCGAGCCTTTGGTTGGAGCGAGATGGACGCCATATTCTTGGGCGCCATGCTATCGATTTCATCAACCACCATCATTGTTAAAGCGCTTGATGAGCTAAAGCTGAAGCGAGAGCGTTTTGCCCAATTCATTTTTGGTGTGCTGATTGTTGAGGATATTCTCGCTATCGCCATGATAGTGCTGCTCTCGGGGCTCGCACTCACGGGTGAAGTAAGCGTTAGTAGTGTCGCCAATACGCTCGGGCGTTTGGGTATTTTTCTGGTAGTGGCACTTATGCTTGGACTGCTGCTCGTGCCGCGTTTGCTATCGGTGGTGGCGCGTTATCAAAGCAAAGAAATGCTTTTGGTAACTGTTTTGGGTCTGTGTTTTGGTTTCTGCTTATTGGTGGTGGAACTGGGCTATAGCATGGCGCTGGGCGCATTTGTCATGGGCGCGATCATTGCTGAATCTAAACAGATTCATGTCATTGAGCGCTTAGTCGAGCCTTTGCGCGATATGTTTACGGCCATCTTCTTTGTTGCCATTGGCATGATGGTCGATCCCAGTGTATTACTTGAGTATTGGTTGCCAATATTGATCATCACAGCCGTGGTGGTTGTGGGTAAAACCACGGCCAATACCTTGGCGACAATCGCTACTGGTCACGATGCTCGCACCTCCTTAAAAGTCGGCATGGGCCTGTCACAAATCGGTGAATTTTCCTTTATTATCGCGAGCTTGGGCGTCACTCTTGGTGTTACTAGTGGCTTTCTCTATCCGGTGGTGGTGTCAGTATCTGTCCTGACGACCATTCTGACTCCCTATCTGATTAGAAACTCTGATTTAGCCGCCTCGACGTTGCGCCATTTAGTGCCGCAATCCATGCAAGGCAGTTTATCTGCCTATGAAAATTGGCTAGGCAGCATGGGCGCTAGTGCGCAGGAAAATCATGTGTCGGCCTTTATACGGCGTATTTTGCTGCATGTGGTGCTGAACTTCTGCGTGATTGCCGCTTTGTTTATTGCGGGCGCGGCCTTAGTAGCTCAAACGGATTTAACCGAATGGCTGGCGGTATTGCCGCAGGAATGGCGTAGCACAGTATTTTGGGCGGCGACTTTGGTGTTGGCGATGCCATTTATGGTGGCGGCCTACCGCAAGCTAGAGGCGCTAGCGATGATTTTGACCGAACTGGGCGCAGGTGTTGCCACGACCCCAGCACGAGTGACCTTGTACCGTCTTTTTGCGCGCGCCTTGCCAACGGCGGCTTTAGTGGCAATGTTGCTGTTGATATCGGCCTTAAGCTCGATTATTTTGCCGCCCTTGCATTTGTTTGTTGCTGTACTGGTCTTGGTTTTATTGCTAGCACTGGCATTATGGCCACGTGTGGTGCGTTGGCATTCGCAGCTGCAAGTGGCGTTGCGCGAGACCATTGCTCAACAAGCTGATGATCCTAATAAATAAAAACTACAAAACGAAGGGCTCAATATGCTTAAGGAACAGGGATTTACCGGCCATGGCCGTGGCTTTTTAAAGGCATTTTTTATTGAGTTTGCACTTTATCTACTCATTGGCGGCGCATTTGTGGCCACTGGAAGTAGCTTGCTATGTGTTGTAATAAGCTGTGTCGTTATCTTTGCGCTACTGCGTTTGCTGATGGTCATGGGCAATGTTATCCCAACCTATAAAAATCGCTCGCCAAAGCGCGCAGAGCATGAAATTGGCTGTTTCTCTACAGTGGCGATGCTGCTGCGCGAATGGTGGGCAGCGATCTTAACCTATCCTTTTTTATTCGCCTTCGAGCCGTGGTTGGTGCCGACAAATCCACCGCCTGGCCTAGCTCATCGCGGCGTTCCAATTGTGCTAGTGCCAGGGTTTTTCACTAACCGCGGCTATTTATGGGCCTGGCGTCGCTTTTTATTGAAAAATGGCTACGGCCAAGTGTATGCCGTTAGCCCTGAGCCGATTTTTCATAGCGTTGAGAAGAACGCCGAGCATGTGGCCCGTTTTGTCGATGAAGTACTCGCAGAAACAGGTAGTAAGCGTGTGATTTTGCTTGGCCATTCTATGGGTGGCTTAGTCATTCGCCTATATTTGCATCGCTTTGGCGGCATGCCGAAAGCTGCATTGGCAGTGGCCGTTGGCTCACCATTAACAGGTACTGTGTTGGCCGAAGGTAAAGAGAAAATGGGCCCAATCATTGCGCAACTAACGCGAAGTAATGCCTGGGCTATGGATTTTTTGCGCGAGGCTGAGGCTGCTCCATGCCCCATTCCATTTATTAGTATTTGGTCGCCGCACGACACTATAGTTGCGCCGCAAAACACCTCAATGGTGGCGGAGCATTATGGCCGCAACATCACGCTGCCCGGCGTTGGCCATATGGAAATGGTGAACTCCACACAGGTCATGCGCGTGCTCAAGCAAACTCTTGACGAGTTTCATGACACTAACGCTAATTAAGCGCTTCACTGCCTTTGCAGGCGAGGGCGATTTCACTATACTGCGCCCTCGCTGCAGGCATCGCGCCTGTTGCGCTATGGTGACTCTGCCGGTCTCCTCGCACGATAAAGCAGTTAACCCCGCCAGGTCCGGAAGGAAGCAACGGTCGCTGTGGAGTCGGTGCCGAGGCCGGGCTGGTAGGGTTGCCACCCAATCTCTTGCAAGACCCTCTCTATGATTCCTGTTGCCATTATTGGCGGTGGTCCAGCTGGTTTAATGGCTGCTGAGCAACTGACGCGCGCCGGTATTAGCGTTGAACTCTTCGACTCCATGCCCTCATTGGGCCGTAAGCTGTTGCTAGCGGGCATTGGTGGCTTAAACATCACGCATAGTGAGTCTATGCCTCAGTTTTTGCGCCGTTATGGTCCGTCGCAAGCACGATTGCAGCCTGTGTTAGCCGAGTTCGATGCAGATTCGCTGCGGGCCTGGGTGCATGAGCTAGGCATTGAAACCTTTGTCGGTAGCTCGGGACGTGTGTTTCCGCTCGAGATGAAAGCTGCGCCTTTGCTGCGGCGCTGGCTGAGTCGTTTACGAGCGCAAGGGCTGGTGGTGCATACGCGGCATCGTTGCGTCGGCGTTACGAGTATCGCAGCCGAGGCAGCTACGGAAGCCATCTCTGGCTACGTGCTAAATTTTGACACGCCTAATGGCCAGCGTAGCATTCACGCTAGCGCAGTGATTTTTGCCATGGGCGGTGGCAGCTGGGCGCGCTTAGGCTCCGACGCAGCATGGCAGCACTGGCTGCCAGCGTTGGCCATTCAGCCATTAAAGCCCGCTAACTGTGGTTTTCACAGTGTTCATAGCGCAATAGTCCAAGACTTGGCAGGCAGCCCGCTAAAAAATATTACATTGCAGCTACCGTGGTTAGAAACACCCCAAAAGCCAGCTCGTGGCGAAGCGATTGTGACCCAGTGGGGTATTGAAGGTAGCGTTATTTATGCCCACAGCACGATGATTCGTGATCGTATTGAAGCCAATGGTGCTGCCGAAATAGTGTTGGATTTATTGCCTGATCATTCGCCTGAGCAGTTGCTTGAGCAGTTGCAAAGCGCTAATCCTAAGCACAGTTTGAGCCGTCAGTGGCAAGGCGTTGGCTTGAGCGGTATCAAAGCTGCGTTATTGCGAGATGCCTTAGCAAAGGCCCATTGGTCGGATGCCCAGCGCGTGATTTACGCCGCCAAGGCTTTGACGCTGAAGCTCACTGCCGCGCGCCCAATCGATGAGGCTATTAGCACGGCCGGAGGTGTGTGTTGGACAGAACTTGCGCTGACACTTGCCTCAGAGCGTTATCCAGGGCTGTTTTTTGCCGGCGAAATGATCGATTGGGAGGCGCCAACGGGCGGTTATCTGCTCACAGCGTGCTTTGCCACTGGTCGTAAAGCAGGGCTATCTGCTCACGCTTTTTTGACGCATAGCTTGAGATAGACATGGCCTCAAGAGTATAACTAGCATCCACTTTTAAAATGCATGGAGCGTGTCATGATTGATATTGATGCTTACCAGAAGAAATTAACGGCTCAATTGAACGAATGGAAAGCGCAAGCTGATCTGTTGAAAGCACGCGCAGAAGGCGCAGGAGCTGATTTGCAACTAGAGCTCAACAAGCAAATTGAGAATCTAAAAGGTTTGCAAGCCGATGCGCAAAGCAAGTTTGAAGCGATGCGCAATGTTGGCGAAGAAAAGGCCAACGAAGTGAAAAGCATGGTTGATGGCATGGTCGGCGAAATCGGCGATACCTTGAAATCGATTGGTTCACGCTTGAAAAAATAAGCCTGAGCTGAATAAAAAAGCCGCCCATTTTTGAGGCGGCTTTTTTGTGCGCATTGCCCATGCGGAGGCTATTTTATCGCGCTAGTTTCAGCTGCAGGTATGGCCTTGGCGCCGTCGGCAAAGCCAATATGCTGTAAAAAGTTGCGCATGGCTTTCAGGTAGCGACCTTGGTCGAGGTGCATCAAGTGATTGCCAGGGAACCAATGCAGTCGGCAGCGCTGCCAATGCTCCCAGAGTAGGTGCGTATGCTTTGGTGGCGCTAAACGATCACCAGCGCCGGCGATGAGCATTAGACGCTCGCGAGGCAGTTTAGTGGGAAAGCTTAGTGCTGATTGCACAGCAACAGCAGCTCGAGCTTCGGTGATGCTCATGCCGGCTAGCTTTAAGCCAGTGCGCACAATAGGACCGGTAGGAAACCACTCGAGCATGATGTCGATAATGCTCACCACCGGCACATTGGGGATGCAAAAGGCTAAGCGATCTTCGACACAGGCCAGCAGCGCTGAGGTGTAACCACCGAGGCTGATGCCAGTGACACCCATTTGCGACACGCCTTGGTCTTCGAGGTGGTCCATAAACACACGAATATCGTGGATGGCGTGAGCCACGGTTTCGTTCATATGACAGAAGCCGTGCGAAAAGTAGCCATGACCGCTAAAAGGCGAGAGTTTGCCTTGGCGCTTGCCATGAAAAGGCAGCGTGACCATCAGCACGTCATAGCCTTGTTCGTAAAACCAAGGCATGGCTAAGAATCGGCTATTAAGCCAATACGGGTCGGCGGTGAAACCGTGAATGACAATGATGGTGGGGCGGGGTTTATCATCGTGTTGCCAGTGTTCTGCCCACGCTGTGGCGTTGCGTTTATAGCTTGAGTAGTGCTCACGTAAAGCTGGGTTAACGGCTTCAAATGCACTATCGAATGATAATAAGTCGATATGGCCAATATTGGGGCGATATTGCAGGTAGTTAGATTTCTGTCGGCGCACGGTGACGCCACGCTTCGGTCGTTGATAAAACGCGCTGGCATCGCCATTCTGAGCAAATACCTCGTAAAACGCTCGCTGCTCGCGATCAAGCGCCACCAGTTTTGGCTTTAACGTGGTTGGAATGGCTAGCAGGCCGGCCATGGTCGCTAAGCTGGTGCGAATGACATTATCAATTTGCTTGGTGCCGGCAACCATGAGCTGAGCTACGCCACTGAGCTCGAACTCATCCTGCCATTCGGGAAAGTCTTCGGGTAAATTTTGCCACCAAGGACTGCCGGTAATGGCGCGTTTGCTCTGGCGGTAGGCTTGATTGGCAACGCGGGAGACTCGTTGGGCGGGAGATGCCATGATTAATCCGTATGAAAATAAAAATACTGCGCAGAATGTATCGACTGATAGGTCACCGAGCAAGCGCTGCCTTTAAATGAGCCTAAGTGAAATTGTTCGAAAGGCTTGGGGTAGGCACGCGCATCCGCTAGGATAGACTCTGATTAGATAAGTAGAAGCGCCGCTCATGAGTTATCACGTACTTGCCCGAAAATACCGCCCGCGTTGCTTTCAGGAGCTTGTTGGGCAAGAGGTGGTGGCACGCGCGCTAAGCCATGCGTTAGAGCAAAATCGGCTGCATCACGCGTATTTGTTTACTGGCACACGTGGTGTAGGGAAAACCACGATTGCGCGTATTTTATCGCGTTGTTTGAACTGCGAAGAGGGCATAAGCGCCAATCCCTGTGGCGTGTGTAGTACCTGTCGCGAAATCGACGAAGGCCGCTTTGTTGACTTGATTGAAGTCGATGCCGCCTCGCGTACCAAGGTCGAAGACACCCGCGAGCTGCTCGATAATGTGCAGTACGCACCAACACGCGGGCGCTACAAGGTGTATTTGATCGATGAGGTGCACATGCTCTCGGGGCATTCTTTCAACGCCTTGTTGAAAACGCTCGAAGAGCCGCCACCCCATGTGAAGTTTTTACTCGCCACTACCGATCCGCAAAAGCTGCCAATCACAATTTTGTCGCGTTGCCTGCAGTTTGCTCTGAAGCCAATGACTGCAGAACGCGTAGTCGGACATTTGCAACATGTTTTGCAGGCCGAAAACATTAGCTTTGAAGACGCCGCACTCTGGTTGCTTGCCCGTGGCGCTCAAGGTTCAATGCGCGATGCGCTATCGCTAACCGATCAAGCTATTGCGTTTGGCCATGGTTCACTAGTTGAGGCTGACGTGCGCACACTGCTCGGCAGCATTGATCGCGATCTCGTGTTTCGTGTACTCGATGCCTTGCTCTCGCAAGATGCCGCTTCAGTACTTTCAGTGGTTTCTGGAATGGCCGATCAAAGCATTGATTTTGCAGGAGCTATTACGGAGCTTATTAGCGTTTTGCATCGTTTAGCCGTAGCTCAGGCAGTACCGGATGCCATCGACAATAGTGAAGGTGATCGCGATCGCTTGCTGGCGATTGCAGCGGCGCTGACAGCCGAGGACCTTCAGCTCTACTACCAAATGGCGCTGCATGGTCGCCGTGACTTGCCATTGGCGGTAGATGCTCGTTCAGGCTTTGAGATGACACTGTTGCGGATGTTGAGCTTCCGCCCCGATACGACTGCGCCAATAGGTGGTGGCAGCGCGCGAATCCCGCGAGTAGTGGCGCCGCAAGCGCCCGTGCAGCAGCCAGCAGCCATAAAGACTGCCGCTGCAATTGAGCAGCCAGTCGTAGTGCAACCTATTGCCGCTGAGGTCTTACAATTAAATGAAGAGACTACAAGTCCACAGCCCCAAACTTCAGAGCTCGCTGAACACCCGCAATCGCGTCTAATGGCCGGTGATTGGTCAGCAGAAGCGTGGGCGCAATGGGTAGACCGCTCAGGCCTCACCGGTGCACCGTTGAACTTGGCGCGCCATACGTATTTGCACCAACAAGCCGATAGCGCTTGGGAATTACGTTTGTCGCCCCAACATCAGATGTTGGCTGGCGGCCAAGCATTTCCGCCATTGCAGCAAGCTTTGGCGCGCGATTTTCCATCTCAGGCGATTCATTTATCACTGCTTGAGCCTGAGGTGGAGACACCAATTCAACGCCGCCAACGCTTAGCAGCAGCCCGCCGCGACGCCGCCGAAGCGGCAATACGCAATGACCCAGTGGTGAGGGCTTTAGAGGCTACCTTTGGCGCTAAGCTATTGCCTGAATCACTAACACTAACGCATTAATTTACTTTAAGAGATAGGTTTAAGATTATGAATATGCAACAAATGATGCAGCAAGCCCAGCGCATGCAAGAGCAAATGCAGAAGAAAATGGAAGCTGCTCAAGCCGAGTTAGCCGCTGCCGAAATTCAGGGCGAAGCTGGCGCTGGTTTGGTGAAAATCACTATGAATGGCCAGCATGGCGTGAAGCGAGTCAGCATCGATGCCAGCTTATTGAGCGAAGATAAGGACATCTTGGAAGACTTAATTGCCGCTGCAGTAAACGATACGGTGCGTAAAGTCGAAGCCGCTAGCAAAGAAGCAATGGGCGCGGCGACCAGCGGCTTAGGCTTGCCGCCTGGCTTTAAGATGCCATTCTAAGACATGCTCAGCCCACTCATCAGCGAGCTGATTGATGCTCTGCGCATTTTACCTGGTGTTGGCCCTAAGTCGGCACAGCGCATGGCCTTGAATCTGCTAGAGCGCCAGCGCCCTGGTGGTTTACGCCTGATGAAGGCATTAGAGCAAGCTCTGCATCAAGTTGAGCATTGCAGCAGCTGCCGCATGCTTACCGAGCAGACGACATGCCGCCTTTGCCAAGATGCCAGCCGTGATGACAGCGCCTTGTGCGTGGTCGAAAGCCCCATGGATGTGATCGCGCTAGAGCAAAGCGGTAGCTTTCGTGGTCGCTATTTTGTTTTGCTTGGGCGCTTATCTCCGCTCGACGGCATTGGCCCTAATGAGCTTGGCTTGCCTGCGCTATTGAGCCGTTTGCGTGAAAACCCCAGCATTACTGAGTTGATTATTGCCACCAATGCCACGGTGGAAGGTGAAGCGACTGCGCATTATTTGCGTGAAGCCACGCGCGCACTGCCATTAACTGTGAGTCGCATTGGTCACGGTGTGCCCATGGGCGGTGAGCTTGAGTTTGTCGATGGCAATACGCTGACTCACGCCTTAAGTGGCCGCCGCCCAGTATTGTGACACTTTATTAGGAATGGCTTTATGAGCTGGCAAACCCGCATCACCACGCTGTTTGGCATCCGCTATCCACAGATTTGCGCAGGCATGACCTATGTCTCCAATGCTGAGCTGGCAGCTGCTGTAAGCAATGCTGGCGGGCTAGGCTTGATCCAAATTGGCCATCTCACGCCTGAGCAAGCTCGTGCC